>CAJPLH010000051.1 GCA_905371275.1 Prevotellaceae bacterium | reverse complement strand
GTTTTATTGAAAACGACGTGATGTTTTATTGAAAACGACGTGATGTTTTATTGAAAATGACGTGTTGTTTTGTTGAAAACAACGGCTCGTTTTGATGGATGATTGTCGAATGACAATATAAATAGTTTGAAATCAATTGGTTGTTTGAGGAATAAAGTATGTTGTGTGATACTTGTGATAGCAAAAAATGTAAAATCCCTGTATGCTGTGCGCGTGCGTGTAGGCGCGCGAGAGGATGAAGAACAAAATACCGTCTAGTTGGGTGTGATGTTGTTTTGTGCCTATGCCAACAATTTTTAGGTTTACATTCTTCCGTTTTTAGGACTTATAAACCCATATCTATATATAAGGGCGCATCTGTGTAGGAAATAAGTGTACATCCCTTACAGAGAAAAGTGATTGTATCGTTTGTCTTGCGTATTGTTAAATCTCTATCTTGGTAAGTATCAGTATGAAAAACACCAAAAAAGGCCTAAATGTCACTCGAAATTCACTTATAAAACCTTTTTTAGGGCTATGTCCTCAAAAATGAGGATAAGAATTTGTGTTATCAGAAAAAAGTTGCTTATATTTGCAGCATACACAAACAATCATAGACATCAAAACATCATGAACAGATTGCTACGACGACTGCCGCGTTTGGGATATCGTCAAAAGATAGTTCTACTGCTTGTGGGTGGAATTTTTGTAGGGTTAGGAGGACTTTTCCTGTATCTGCTCAGATTTCACACCTATTTGGGGAATGATCCTTCGGCTTGTGTGAACTGTCACATTATGACTCCCTACTACGCAACGTGGATGCACGGGGCACACGCCCGAAACACTACGTGCAATGATTGCCACGTGCCGCACGACAACGTGTTCCGAAAGTATTTCTTCAAAGGGAAGGATGGTATGAATCACGTTTACAAATTCGTGACCCGCCAAGAGCGACAAGCCATCCAAGCCTCAGAAGAGAGTGCTGAGGTGATTATGGAAAACTGTGTGCGTTGTCACACCACATTGAACACAGAGTTGGTGAACACAGGTCGCATAACTTATATGGATGCGAAATGTGGTGAAGGAAAAGCCTGCTGGGACTGTCATCGCGATGTGGCACACGGCAAAATGAATTCGATCTCTTCAACTCCTGGAGCTGAGGTGCCCCTTCCCCAATCTCCCGTACCCAACTGGTTGCAGAAGATGCTGAAATAAGCGTGGACTGCAAGATGGCACAACAAACTGGATAACACAAACATAAAAAAGACATACAAAATCATGGCACAACAATTGAAACGCTGGCAAGGATGGCTCTTATTTGGAGGCTCTATGGTTGCAGTCTTCGTTCTCGGGCTCATCGTTTCCTCTCTCCTCGAGCGTCGCGCTGAGGTGGTGAGCATTTACAACAATCGCAAAAACATATTTGAAGATTCTATCGTTTCTCCCAACGAGAAGTTTGCTGAAGACTTCCCCCGTGAATATCAAACGTGGGCAATGACAGCCGACACTTCTTATAAAGGGGAATTCAATAGTTCGCAGCGCGAGGATGTGCTTGCAAAACGCCCCGAAATGGTGGTGCTTTGGGCTGGTTATTCTTTCGCTATGGAATATAACACTCCTCGTGGTCACAAACATGCCGTAGAAGATATGCGCGAAATCCTTCGCACGGGTGCACCTGGTGTGAACGGCAATAGCGATGTGCAACCTGGTACTTGCTGGACTTGTAAGAGTCCCGACGTGCCTCGCATCATGCGCGAAAAGGGTATTGCAGAATTCTATAAAGCTCCTTGGAGCAAATGGGGTGACGAAATTGTCAACACCATTGGTTGCTCCGACTGTCACGATGCACGCACCATGAAGTTGAAGCCTGCACGTCCTGCACTCTACGAAGCGTGGGCTCGTCGCGGTCAGAACGTGAGCGAGCAGCCACACCAAGACATGCGTTCATTGGTGTGCGCTCAGTGTCACACAGAATACTACTTCAAGGGTGATGGCAAATATCTCACTTTCCCTCAAGACAAGGGTTGGACTGTGGAAGATATGGAGAAGTATTATGACGAAATGAACTATTCCGACTACACCCACAAACTCTCTCGTGCTCCCATCCTCAAAGCGCAACACCCTGACTATGAACTTTGGCGCATGGGCATCCACGGACAACGCGGTGTGTCGTGTGCCGACTGCCATATGCCTTATGTGAGCGAAGGCGGTGTGAAATATACCGATCACCAAATTGTGAGTCCTTTGGCAAAAATCGACAAGACTTGCCAAACTTGTCACCGTGAAGATGCTGAAACCTTGCGTCAGAACGTCTATGACCGTCAACGCATGGTGAACGATGTGCGCAACCGTGTGGAAAAGGAATTGGCGAAGGCACACATCGAAGCAAAATATGCTTGGGACAAGGGAGCTACCGATGCTGAAATGAAATCGGCTCTCCAATCTATCCGTAAGAGTCAATGGCGTTGGGACTTTGCTGTGGCGAGTCACGGTGCGTCTTTCCACGCTCCTCAAGAGGTGACACGCATTTTGGCACAAAGTCTTGGTTATGCACAAGAAGCTCGTCTTGCTGTGGCTAAGGTGTTGGCGAAGCATGGATTTACGGGCGATGTGCCTATGCCCGACATCTCAAGCAAGGAAAAGGCGTGGGCTTATATCGGACTGGACGGCAAAAAACTCCAAGCAGACAAAGCCAAATTCCTCAACACTGTTGTGCCTAAATGGGTGCAATCAGCAAAACAAAAAGGCAAACTCATTGAACTCTAATTCCGTGCTATCGGTTTGAGTCGTTTAGACCTCTCTTTATATCGCGGCGACAGACCTCTCCGTCTGCCGCCGCGCTTACTCTCAACACTTCTCCGCTTTGCTGTGCCGCCGTGGCTGTGTCCATAGTGAATGGAGACGATGGTTTTGTGCACAGATTAACTACAACTATTTTCTACGATTATTTTCTCTTACTCCTTATGTTCAATAAATTCTGGAAAATGAAAGAAGGCTTTGCCTTCGGTGCCGGACTTATTGTGGTGGGATTAGCCCTGCAATTTAGCGTTGGTCCGATTCATTGGTCGGATTTTGCTTTCCCCCTCAACGGCATTTTTCTCTTCCTGTTTCTTTGCAGCCTTGGTTTGGTCTATGTGTTGCGCCACAAAGTGCGCTTCTTTGGATTTTTCCACAGAGTGGAAGCTGCTGTACCCATTTTGCTCTATGCTGCTGCCCTCACGGTGGCAATGGGATTGACGCGTCAAGTACCTGCGCACGAGCGCGCTGTTGACCCCATTGGTTTGACACAAATGTTGTCGTTTTGGCCGTTTGTGCTCATCTATCTCACGCTGGCGGCGATTGTGGGATTGATAGTTTTGCGTCAAGTTTCTCATTTTCGCTGGCGCGAACTGCCATCTATGCTTTGCCACGTTGGGTTGTTTGTGGCCATCGTGTCGGCAACATTAGGAAGTGCCGACATGGAGCGCGTGAAACTCAAGGCTACTACCGATATGCCCGAATGGCGCGCCACACAAGAACAGGGGTTTGTGGAACTTCCGCTGGCTATTCAGCTCAAGAAATTTACCATCGATGAATATCCTCCTAAACTCTTGTTGGTGAACAACAAAACGGGTAAGACGATTCCAGAGAAGAATCCTGAAGTCGTGTTGATTGACAAGCATTTCAAAGAGGGACGCTTGATGAAATGGCGCATCCGAGTGCGCCAAAATCTGCCACTCTCTGCTCCTGTGGTGACAAAAGACACGATAAAATATGTGGGTTGGGGCTCTTCGGGAGCGGTGACTGCGCTTTTGGTGGAAGCTCAACCGATGAATGGCGACAAAGAAGCGGGAAAACCCATTGTGGGTTGGGTGACTTGCGGTAGTTATATGTTCCCCTTCCAAGAACTTAAACTCAACAATCAGTTGAGTTTGGTGATGGCGCGCCGCGAACCCGAACGCTATGCTTCTCAAATCGAGGTTTTCACGAAGTCGCAAGAGCACATCGTGGCTACGGTGGAGGTGAATAAGCCTGTGAAAGTGGACGGTTGGATGATTTACCAATTGAGTTATGATGAGTCGATGGGTAGATGGAGCGAATCGAGCACGTTTGAACTCGTGAAAGATCCGTGGTTGCCAGCCGTGTATGTAGGTGTTTATTTGCTCCTAGCTGGTGCAATACTTATTTTCATCGTAGCACAAAAGCGCCGCTAAACCCTTTGGGGTATAGCGTGCGGCGCATATCAGTATTCAGCTCCCCAACAATGCTGCTAGCTAGAGTGTTTGTCGCAAATGTTTATCTAGATTGTTTGCGTCAAAAGTGTTTCTAGAGCGTTTGTCGTAAATATGTTTCTATCAAACGTATTTCTAGCGCGTTTGTATCCAGCGTTGGGTAGCTCTTTTCTCAAAATTCTCTTGTTATGACTTGGAATTCCTTTATATATTTTGCACTTCCCGCCTTGTTGTTGTGGTTGGGTGGTGCGTGGACAGCTTGGAAGAAGCGTCCCATTCCCA
Source organism: Prevotellaceae bacterium (assembly GCA_905371275.1). GTDB lineage: Bacteria > Bacteroidota > Bacteroidia > Bacteroidales > Bacteroidaceae > Alloprevotella. The sequence continues at coordinate 7,398 of CAJPLH010000051.1, read as the reverse complement.
CTTATTTATTTACTGTTGCGGGACTTCTCGTCTATTTCGCTTTCATTCTCGGTATGTGGTTCTCGCTTGAGCGTCCTCCCCTCCGCACTATGGGCGAAACGCGTTTGTGGTATGCCTTCTTTCTTCCCACAGCAGGCCTGATTATCTATTCTCGTTGGCGCTACCCTTGGATACTCGCTTTCAGTACGTTGTTGGCTGGAGTGTTCACCACCATCAACTTGGTAAACCCTGAGATACACAACAAAACGCTGATGCCTGCGCTGCAAAGTCCTTGGTTTGCTCCGCACGTTATTGTCTATATGTTTGCTTATGCCATGCTCGGTGCAGCGGCATTGATGGCAGCCTACCTGTTGTGGTTCAAAAAGAGCGAAATAACCGAACATGAACTCGACATTTGCGACAACTTAGTGCATGTAGGTTGGGCATTTATGACCGTCGGCATCTTGTTTGGTGCACTCTGGGCGAAAGAGGCTTGGGGACATTACTGGGCTTGGGACCCGAAAGAAACTTGGGCAGCTGCCACTTGGTTTGCTTATTTGGCGTATATCCATGTGCGTTTGCGCGCAGATCGTTATCGCCGTGCAGCACTTTGGGGATTGATTGTTTCTTTCGTGCTGCTGCAGATGTGTTGGTGGGGCATCAACTATTTGCCTTCTGCACAAGGAGCAAGTGTGCATACTTATAGTATGGGCTGATAGGAGTCTGAAAAATGTGGGATATGTGCAAAAAAGTCGTATCTTTGTAGCACTAATCAATTCTTTATATCATGAATTTCATTAAGAACATAGCAAGTGCTTGCCTGTTGTGTGGATTTTCTCTCACCTTGGCAGCGCAAAGTGCACCCAAAGCCTCGTACAATGTTGTGCCGCTTCCTCAAAAGGTGACGCTGCAACAACAATGGGGCACGTTTACACTGACTCCACAAACACGTATTGTTTGCGGAAAATCGGCTAACGATCAGAAAAACGCGAAGTTGCTGCAAGAGTTTGTGGCAGATCGCACAGGACTAACTTTGTCCATCGCAACAAAACGTGGAAAAACTCCTGCCATTGTGTTGAGCAGTGCAGAAAAAGATTTCGCACCCGAAGGTTATCGTTTGAGCATCGACAGCAAAACGGTGAGCATTGCTGCGAGCACTAAGGCTGGTGCGTTCTATGGCATCCAAACTTTGCGCAAATCACTCCCCCACTTCAGTGAAAAGGAGCGTGCATATATGTCAAAAAATGGTAGAATCGCTTTGCCCGGTGTGGAAATCAACGATGCTCCGCGCTTTGCCTATCGTGGCACGATGCTCGATGTGGCTCGTCATTATGCCACTCCCGACAGTGTGAAACGCTTCATTGATATGATCGCTTTGCACGGCATCAACCGTTTTCACTGGCATTTGACAGATGACCAAGGTTGGCGCATCGAAATTAAGCAATTACCCGAGCTCACCAAAGTGGGTAGTCATCGTGCTGCCACCGTCATTGGCAAGAACACTGGGAAATATGATGGAAAACCTCACGGAGGGTTCTACACTCAAGCGCAGTGTAAAGAAATCATTGCCTATGCTGCTGATCGCAACATCGAAATTATCCCCGAAATCGACCTCCCTGGTCATATGTTGGCAGCGCTTGCTGCATATCCCGAAATGGGTTGCACAGGTGGTCCTTACGAAGTGGGACAGATTTGGGGCGTAAGTAGTGATGTGCTTTGCGCTGGTAATCCCAAAACTTACGCGTTTATTGACAAAGTTTTGGGAGAAGTTGCGCAACTCTTCCCTGGAAAGTATTTCCACATCGGAGGTGACGAATGTCCCAAAACACGCTGGAAAACTTGTCCCAAGTGCCAAGGTTTCATTCAGAAAAATCAACTTCAAGCCGAAGGTAAGCACACAGCCGAAGAAAGATTGCAAAGCTACGTCATTCATTATGCAGAAAAGACGTTGGCTCGCTATGGCAAACGCATCATCGGTTGGGACGAAATCCTTGAAGGAGGTCTTTCTCCCACTGCAACAGTGATGTCTTGGCGTGGAGAAACGGGAGGAATCGAGGCTGCACAAAGCGGTCACGACGTGGTGATGTCGCCCAATACTTATCTCTATTTCGACTACTATCAAGCAAAAGATGCCAGTCAAGAGCCTTTAGCGATTGGTGGATATTTGCCGCTCGAACGAGTGTACAGCTACGAACCCATGCCTGCGGTGCTGAAACCCGAAGAAGCAAAGCACATCTTGGGAGTGCAAGCTAATTTGTGGTCAGAATACTTCCCAACGCATCGTCAAACAGAATATATGGCATTGCCTCGTTTGGCTGCTTTGGCAGAAATTCAGTGGTGTCAGCAAGGCACGCGCAAGTATTCCGAGTTTTTGAAGCGTTTGCCTCAACTTTTCGCACTCTATGGTGAGAAAAACTACAATTTTGCCAAGCACTACTACGACATTATGCCTAATTACTCTTCCATCGATGGAGGAGGTATACGGGCAACTCTCCAAGTGAATGAACCTAACGACTCCATCTATTATACACTCGACGGCTCGATTCCCACACAACAAAGCACGCGCTACACTCAGCCTTTAGATTTCAAGAGCGATGTTCGTTTCCGTGCTATTGCTTTCCACGAAGTGCCTGAACAAGAAGAAGGAGATCCAAAACGTTATGAAGCGAGTCACGTTGAAAAAGAAGACTTCCACTTCTCTAAGTCAACAGCGCGCAACATCACTTTGGTCAATGAACCTCATCCCAGCTATACATTTGCTGGAGCAAAGGTGTTGGTAGACGGTCTTGTGGCAAGCAACACGAGCTACAACTCAAGTCGTTGGATTGGATTCCTCAACAAACCTATGGAAGCCATCATTGATTTGGGAGAAAACACCACCATCAGTCAAGTTGGTTTCAACACCTGTGTGGAGAAAGGTGACTGGATCTATGATGCTCGTCGCGTAGAAATTTCAGTTTCTATGGATGGAGGTAAGACGTGGCAGGTAGTGGTTGCCAAAGATTTCGCACCACTTACCCAAGCTGACAAGAATGGCATCCACCGACACTCCTATGATTTCGCACCCACCTCAGCAAGATTGCTCAAAATCGTGGCACAACCCGAATCTAGCATTCCTGCATGGCACGAGGATGCAGCCGGTAAACCAGCCTTCCTCTTCGTCGATGAAATCACAGTAAACTGATTTGCAACTTCTATATAGTGGACTTTCTCTTCGGAGAAAGTCCCTTTTTCCGTTTTAGTTCGTTTTATTCTCTTTTCATTTCATCCTCTTTCTATTTCTTTCTGTTTCATCTCTTTCTCATCCTCCTTATCATCAAGACCGCATCGTCTTCGTTTCTTTTAGCATCTATGTCCACACCCACACAAGAACAACAGATATTTCACCGCTCCCGTCTATTGATGGGAGATGCCCCCCTTCAGCAACTGCATCAAATCCGCGTCATTCTCTTCGGAGTGGGAGGAGTAGGCAGTTGGTGCGCCGAAAGTCTCGTGCGTTCCGGCGTGAAACACCTCACCATTGTCGATTCTGACCGCGTAAACATCAGCAATGTAAACCGTCAGCTCATGGCTACAATCGACACCGTCGGACAAGTGAAGGTGGAAGTGTTGCGTCAGCGACTACTTTCCATCAATCCTTCTGCCGAAATCATCGCCGTGCAAGACATTTATAATGCTGAAAATGCAGAGAGTTTCAAGTTGCACGAATATGATGTCATCATCGACGCCATCGATTCTCTTGCAGAAAAAGCGCATCTTCTCCTCACCGCCAGTCGCACTAATGCCCTACTCTTCTCCTCCATGGGCGCAGCTTTGAAAATGGATCCCACGCGCATTCAAGTGGCAGAATTCATGAAAGTGCGCGGATGTCCGTTGGGGAGAGCCTTGCGTAAGAAGATGAAGCACCAAAAAGAGCGACCTGCCAAGAAATTCCTCTGCGTCTATAGCGATGAAGTGCTACCTAATTTGGGAGAAGCCGAGATAGACGGCTACGAACCCACCATCGCAGAGAGCACAGATGTGCAAGAAGGACGCGAAGAACTGCTTTCTCACAACTGGAACGACCGCAAGGCGCAAATCAATGGCACCATGTCGCACATCACCGCGATGTTTGGTTTCACGCTTGCCGGCTTAATTGTGCAGCATTTCTACAATGCCGCAACAACCTCTTGCAACCATCCGAACGCACCAGCGGCTTATGATGATGAGTCCGACAAAACTGCATCGTAATTGAGCAATGTCTTGTGTACTTTCAAAATTGAAGCACGACAAATCCAGTGCTCGTTCGCCACAATAAGGTCGAAATAGCACAATAAATCGCAGATTATGTGTAGATAAAGCAAAAAAGAAGCGCGTTGTTCGTTCAAACGAAACGAAATGATTACTTTTGCGTTTCAAAATGTAGCCTTATTTGTACACCAACTTCGCATTTAGCGCATGAGAAGGCAAGTCAGGCGACATCAATCATAATTTAGAAATTCAACAACAGCAATAATAGCAATCCCTTTTATGGAAAAACTCTCTTACGCCCTCGGCCTTCTCATCGGTCATAATCTCAAGGGTATGAACATCGACGGTCTTGTCACCGCAGAATTCACTCGCGCCGTAGAACAAGTGCTCAAAGGCGAAAAAGCAGAAATGACAGAAGTGCAAGCACAAGGTATGGTGCAAGAATTTATGAAAGAACAGCAAGAAATTGCTGGTCGTGAAGTGCGTGAATCAGGGGAGAAATTCCTCGCAGAAAATGCCAAGCGCGATGGCGTCACCACCACAGCATCTGGTTTGCAATACGAAGTTATCACTGAAGCTATTGGTCAAAAGCCCGTAGCCACCGACAGCGTGCGCTGCCACTATGAAGGACGTTTGATCGACGGTACAGTGTTCGATAGCAGTTATCAACGCGGAGAACCCACCTCTTTCCCTCTCCAAGGCGTCATCAAGGGATGGACAGAAGGTTTGCAACTCATGAGCCTCGGCTCAAAGTTCCGTTTCTTTATTCCTTACACTTTGGCTTATGGAGCACAAGGTGCAGGCGGTGCCATTCCTCCCTACGCAGCTTTGGTGTTTGACGTTGAATTGCTCGGCATCAACGAATAAGTCTAGTTCACAGTCTGCTCTCCACCTCGTCTAGTCGAACAACAGCAAAGGTGAAGCAGACAAACAACATCCTCCAACGATAAAAACAATACAATTATAATGAAAAAAGTACTCTTCTGCGCCCTCGTGGCTGCAACTGCACTTTTCAGTGCTTGCGGTGGTGGCAAACAACAATCCACCCCCACTGGAAATTTGAAAGACGAAGTAGACAGCTTGTCTTACGCTGTGGGTCTTTCACAATCTCCCACTCCCGAACAAATCAAGGACTACCTCATGCAGGCAGGTAGTGATTCAGCTTTTGTAGATGCATTCTTCAAAGGTATGAAAGAAGGTATGAACACCGCTGACGATAAGAAAGCACTCGCTTATCAACTCGGTATGCAAAGTGGTATTCAGCTCAAGACCCGTCTCTTCCCTCAAGTAGAAGGTCAAGTGTTTGCAGGCGACAGCACTAAGCACCTCAGTGCGAAGAATGTTCTCGCAGGTATGGTAGACGGCAAAAACAACGTGAGTGCACTCGTGATTGGCAAGGATACGCTCCATCGTCAACAAGCAAGCGTATACATGCAACAGAAGTTGCAAATGATGTCTAGAAAGGCCAACGAAAAGCTCTATGGTGCTGCCAAAAAGAAGAACGAAGCTTTCATCGCTAAAATTGCAAAAACTGCTGGAGTGAAGGCACTTCCTGATGGTGTATACTACAAGGAAATCAAAGCCGGTAATGGTGCCACTCCCAAAGCAACTCAAGTGTGCGAAGTGAGCTACGAAGGTCGCCTTATCGATGGCAAGGTGTTTGACTCTTCACAAAACAAAACGGTGAAATTCCCTGCCAACCAAGTCATCAAGGGTTGGACGATTGCTTTGACCAACATGAAGGTAGGTAGCGAATGGGAAGTTTACATTCCTTGGAATCTCGCTTATGGGGATCAAGAACAAGGTCCTATCCCTCCTTACTCTGCGTTGGTTTTCAAAATCAAACTCGTGAGTGTGTCTGATGCTCCTGCACAACCAGAAGCTCCTCAGATGCAAATGGGTATGTAAGTCAATTTGCTACAAAATATGACACACAGAGGAAACGGACTAAACTCTGTTTCCTCTGTGTCCGTTTTTGACTATTGTAAAACATAGAAACTCAATACAAATGAAATTTCGTTCTATGCTCGTAGTGGCACTCGCTGCTACCCTCTCTTTCTCTGCATTTGCTGCAAAGAAAACAAAGAAAAACAACAAGAAAGTGGCGCAACCCGTGATGGTGAAGCCCGTAAGCCCCGCTGACTTCTCGTACGCTGCTGGTGTGGCGCAGTCTGCTAGTTTGGCACAATTTCTTGCGCAACGCTCTGGCGTGGATTCTGCCCACATCAAGGACTTTGTGGAAGGACTCAGCAAAGAAGTTTCTGCCGATGAAGCTGCAAAACTCCGTGCATTGTTGGCTTCTATCGACATCAAGAAGCAAATGCCTCAAATCGTGCAAAGCATGAACCAACAAGCCATCGGCAAGGGCGACACCACTTATGTTGATGCTACCATCTTCCTCAAAGGACTCACTGAAGGTTTGTTGAAGACCAACACCCTTTCTGCGGATTCTGCCACCAAGATTGAGCAACAACAATACGACTACCACACGCAACAACTTAAGACGCGCAATGCTGATTTCTTGAAGAACTATGCCAAACAAAAGGGTGTGAAATCCACCGCATCTGGTTTGCTCTACAAAGTAATCAAGGAAGGCGATGGTGCAATGCCTACCGACACTTCTGAAGTGGAAGTGCACTATGAAGGAAAGCTCGTGGATGGCACAGTGTTCGATAGTAGCTACAAGCGTGGAGAAACTGCTACGTTTGCTGTGAACCAAGTGATCAAAGGTTGGTCTGAAGCTGTGAAGTTGATGAAAGTCGGTGCAGAATATGAAGTATGCTTGCCTTACGAAATCGCTTATGGCGAACGCGGCACTCGCGGCATTCCTCCCTACTCTACTTTGATTTTCAAAATTGAACTCAAGGGCATCAAATAATTTGTAGTCCCCCGCTCTTTGCTGTCCGGTAAACTAGATAAGCGATTTCAATTCTCGGTTTATCGGACAGCAATCTTTTTTTTGTAGAAAATTGTACCTTAAACAAATATTAAATACACCCTCTCGCGTGCGCGCACGCGCGCGCATCACAGGAGTTTTTACTTTTTTGCTGTCACAAGTGTCACAGGGTTCGTCGTAAAATACTATGGGACAATTGTTTGCGATGTCTTTATAACATTCATTTGGGAATATGTGCGGTATGCGTTCAAATAAAAGGGAAAAAGACGTGATGTTTGATGAAAAACGACGTG
>CAJPLH010000050.1 GCA_905371275.1 Prevotellaceae bacterium | reverse complement strand
CTTATTCTTCCTCCTTTTCTGCGTGGAGAAGAGGACGGATGCTCTCGAGCAACTCAAAAAGTTCGTCCATCTTTTCCGTGCGCAACATTTCGATGCGCGTTTGTCGGAAATTGGGAATCCCTTTGAACAAAGGAGTTGCCGCCAAATGACGACGCACGTGTAGGATACCGCGATATTCGTCAATCCGCTCCACACTCTGTCGCACTTCCTCTTTGAGCACATCGAGTTGCCAGTCGGCCGACATCGGAACGAAATCACTCTGCACTGCCGAAGAAACATCGAACGGTGTGCCATCGAGTGTGTCGCGAATCTCTTTGAAAATCCACGGACGACCAAAGGTGGCGCGTCCCACCATCACTGCATCCACTCCATAGTCTTCAAACCCGCGCAGTGCATCTTCGCCCGAAGCAATATCTCCGTTGCCGATGATGGGGATGTGCATACGAGGATTGCGTTTCACTTCGCCAATGAGCGTCCAATCGGCTTCTCCTGTGTACATCTGACAACGGGTGCGCCCGTGGATGGTCAAAGCCTCAGCACCGGAATCTTGGATGCGTTCCGCCAAATCTACAATGATGCGGTGTTCGTGATCCCAACCTAAGCGCGTTTTCACGGTCACTGGTACGCGGTTGCCCACTCTGTCCACCACAGCACGAATGCTTTCTTGCATCAAATCGGGAGTTTGCAGCATACCCGAACCAGCACCCTTTCCGGCTACTTTCTTCACCGGACAACCGAAATTTAGATCTAAGATGTCGGGATGTGCTGTTTCCACCACTATTTCTGCGGCTTCGGCCAAGGCTCCCCGATCGCGACCATAAATTTGAATCGCTACCGGTCGTTCGTCGTCACAGATGGTGAGTTTCTGCAACGATTTATTGACCATTCTCACTAGGGCATCAGCTGCCACAAATTCTGAATATACCATTGAAGCACCGAGTCTGCGACAGAGTAGACGAAAACCGATATCGGTGACGTCTTCCATTGGTGCTAGCAGCACTGGACGATGACCAAGGTTGAGATTTCTTAATTGCATTCTAGACGTTGGTAATTAGACGTTAGAGGGTCATAGACCCTTTTATGCTCGCCACGACAAGCGTGTCTCGAGATTATTAGACGTTAGAGATTAGCCCTTATCCCTTAGCGCGCCCAAATAGTTTTTTGAGTAGCGAACCTTTCATCAAAAGTCCGAAACCACCCATTGCCACCATCAGCGCACCCACACCCACTTGTTGCCAAACTGGCCATTGTTCTCCCAAATGAGCGAGAGGAGCGTAGTGAAAGGCCAAAACCGCCAGCGCATTATTGGCGATGTGCGCCGACCAACACAGCCGCAAATCTTCCGTGCGGAGATAGAGATAAGCCAAAGCCAAGCCTAGGAAGAAAGCCGGAATGGCTTGATACAAATTGCCGTGTACAAGAGCAAAGAGCAAAGAAGAAAGAAACATTGCTCCGATGTTGCCAATGTGTTTGCGCGTGAGTTGAAAAACACCTGCACGATAAGTCAATTCTTCGGCCAATGTGCCCAAGATTGTCAAACTCAGCACGCCCCAAATGTTTGAGGACAGTTGTTTGAACAGCACGTTCGTGTTACCATCATCCAGGTGCAAAGGCTGAAACATCAGTTGGAGACCCATCGAAAGTACCACAAACACGCCTACAAAGTGGAAAATAGGCATTCCCGAAAAACCGAAATTGGCTGATTTTCCGCTGAATAGTTTGATTCTCACCCATCCCGTGAAATGCAACAACATCACAAAAGCCAGTTGCACCACAAAAAAGGAGAAAGCCATCGCAGGAATGGTGATGCCAATTGTAGCATTCTTCCCCCCCGGAATGTTGTAGACAGTTCCAGCAAAAGTAGGGAGTGAAGACAAACCCCAAGCCACCAGGGGAATGAGCAATTGTAGGAGGAGAAACAAGCAGAAAATACCTGCCGATTTCAAGAAATCTTTGGTGATTAATGTCATATCAATTCAGTGTAAATTTTTTTTATTGGGAAGAACAGCCCAGCACTTCGCGCGTTTTCGCAGCATCTTGTTCCAACTGCGCCTTGAGGTGTTCCAAACCCTCAAATCGTTTCTCGTCGCGCAAACGAGCCACGAACTCGAGTGTCAGAGTTTCGCCATACAGATTGCCTTTGAAGTCGAGTAAATGGGTTTCCAAACTAATCTCTTCCCCATTGTCCAACGTGGGACGCCTACCGATGTTCGTCATACCTGCATAGCGTTGTCCCTTCCACGTCACCCAGGTGGCATAGCTCCCCAGATGAGGCACGAGTTTGGAAGCATCTAGTTGCAAATTTGCCGTGGGAAATCCCAACTTTCGGCCATTTTGAAAACCGTGAATCACCACGCCCGACACCTTGTAGGAGCGTCCGAGTAGGAGATTGGCTTCTGCCACATTGCCTTGTTCGAGAAGTAAGCGAATCGATGAAGAAGAAAGTTGCAACGCGGTTTCGGCTTTGTCACATAAGGCAACTTCAATGCCTAAATCTGCACCATAGCGCACATAGTCGGCAAAACCTTCATTGGCTTTCGGACGTCCAAAACGATGATCGTAGCCCATCAGCAGAAAGCGCGCACCCAATCCCTCACGCAGCACTTGCGCCATAAACTCTTGTGCGGAGAGTCGCGCCATTTCGGGAGTAAAGTTGAGCACCGCCACAGCGTCTATGTGGCACGCCCCCATCCGCTCTATTTTTTCGCCAAGTGTGGTGAGTGCCGGAGGGGGAATCGTCTGACTCACCAGCGAGCGCGGATGCTGCGCAAAGGTCACCGCCACCGTAGGCAATGCCCGTTGTTGCGCAGCCGTGCGCAGCGTTTGCAACACATATTGATGTCCGCGATGCACACCGTCAAAGAAGCCCACGGTGCAAGCCACTTCGCCGAGCGCAAAACCCCTGTCGGAAGCATCGTTGTGCTTTGTTGCCAACTGAAATGCCGCACGATTTAGCACAAACACCTCAGCTATGGGAACTGAAAAATGGGGAGAATCAATCGCGTAAACGTCCATTTTCATCAAAATACTTGAGCCATTCGCCACCAGCAGGAGCTAGCAAAGCCTGCCAACCATAGTTTTGTGCAGCTTCGCAGTTGGCGGCACTGTCATCGAAAAACAAAATCTCGTCTTTCTCGCAGTGGAGCAACTCCGTGACGCGTTGAAAGATAGCGACATCCGGCTTTTGTTCGTGCAGTTCGTAAGAGAGAAACAGTCCGTCAAAAAAGTCCTTGACCGTGTGTCCGTCCCACGTGAAGAAATCGCGTAGACTCTGTGTCCAGTGTATCTCGTTGGTGTTGGAAAGCGCATAGACTTCATAGTGCTGACGAATCTTGAGCAACATCTCCAAACGCTCTGCCGGAATGCCTTTGAGATAAGCCTCCCACGCTGTGCGAATTTCGTCGTTGGTCAATGCTGGATTGTTGGCTATTTTGCGCATCTCATCGTAGAAATCGCTCAGCGAGATGTCGCCATTTTCCAACAGAGCAAACACACCGCCTTGACGAAATGTGCCGATGTAAGGACGAATGTCCACTCCCAAACGGTCAAATGCGGCGATAGCATCCGATTTTTCCAAATCCACCAACACTGCGCCGAAGTCAAATACGAGTTTCATACACTTGTTTAATTACCTGTCTTCACTAGTTTATAGAGTTTGTCGCTTGGACGCACCTTTTCGCTCACGGGGAAAGCCACAGACATTCCCTTGGTGGCCTTTTCCACAGGTCCATTGTCGCCGTGCATCGATGTCACGTCTATATACACCACGCCTGTTGTGGGACCAATCACCACGAGTTTGTCGCCCAAATTGATTTCGCCTGCTTCCACCAAAAACTCTGCCACACCGAGTTTGGAGAAATACTTCGTGCCTTTCGCCACATATTCTTTTTTCTCTGTAGCGGACGACCCATTCTTGTCGGTCCATTCGCCCAATTTCCTTCCTTGGTAATAACCATCCCAGAAACCGCGATTGAACACCGTGGCTAGTCGCTCATCCCACGCTTTCACCTTTTCTTCGGTGAAAGTACCGTCTTGCACCGCCTGAATGGCTTCTTTGTAGCACTGCACCACGGTGTAGACATATTCGGCTGAGCGCGCACGACCTTCAATCTTGAACACCGACACACCGGCTGCCATCATTTTGTCGATGAAACCAATGGTTTTCAAGTCCTTTGGACTCATGATGTACTCGTTGTCGATGTCGAGCTCCACGCCCGTCTCTTTGTCGGTCACCGTATATTTGCGGCGACATTGCTGCATGCACTGTCCGCGGTTGGCAGAGCGTCCTTGGTTGTCGAGCGAGAGATAGCATTTACCGCTCACCGCCATACAGAGCGCGCCATGGCAAAACATTTCGATGCGAATCAATTCGCCATTAGGCCCTTTGATTTGGTTGGCTTCAATGAAATCAGCGATTTTGCGCACCTGTTCCATATTCAATTCACGCGCCAACACCACCACATCTGCAAAAGCCGAGTAGAAGCGCAACGCCTCCTCGTTCGAAATGTTGAGTTGGGTGGAGAGATGCACCTCTTGGTCGATGGTGCGGCAATAGCTCAACACCGCCACGTCGGCTGCAATCACCGCCGAAATGCTCGCCTCTTTGGCAGCATCACAGATTTTGCGCATCAGTTCCAGGTCTTCGCCATAGATGATGGTATTCACCGTGAGATAACTCTTCACCCCCTTCGCGGCACATTGCGCGGCGATGTCGTGCAAGTCTTCTATCGTGAACTTGCTGGCAGAGTGCGAGCGCATATTGAGCGATTCGATGCCAAAATAGATGGAGTCGGCACCAGCTTTGAGGGCAGCAGCGAGGGCTTCTCGTGAACCCACAGGTGCCATTATTTCGTATGTCATAGTCATTTTGTCCATGAACGTAGTTGATAAAGTCGTTTTGTTAGTCGTCAGTGTGTTGGTCTTTCTTGCCCATTGGGATAAGACAAGCAAAGATACGGAAAAAGGCTGAGATGCAAGTTGTTTTTCTTCTGAAAACCTCCCTCGCGATTCAAAACACCATTTCGTTTGCACCGCGCACTTTGCGATTGCTCCCTATACATATACCCCTTCATTTGCCCCAAAGAGACAAAAAAACGCGAAAAAGTACAGAAAAATCTCTTCTCTCCTCTGAAATGTTATGTCTGCATGTCAAATGTGCTGATGTGTGACGACATTGAATGCTTTTCTCCTGCACCTCTCTTGTGCATCTTAGGTTCATGTGTACATCGTTTCTTTCATCTCCTGCCTTTCTCTTGTGCATCTTTGTTTGTGCGTTCTGGCTTCGTTACGTGCGCGTACATGTGCGCGCGTATTACCCAGAGAAGTTGTGTTTTTTTGCTGTCACATCTGTCACACGCAGGGAAAAAACGTGGGAATTCGAGTGCAAAAACACCCATCCGACAGTCCGGAATTGAGCTAAAAAACCTCGAAAAACACCTTGATAAAATCTCATTCTCTAAAAACTGTTTACAAATCACTCTTTGGTGCTGAAATAGAGCGGATTAAGCATATAACTGTGACAGATGTGACAGAAAAAAACAACAAATCGTATGTTATACGCGTGCGCGCGTAAGCGCGTACGTGCAAAACCTTGACAAAATCCTTGATTGTATAGGAATGTTAATCTGTTTTCTTTCTTCCTCATCTCTCCTTCTTTTGGTGTAGTGCAGAGTCTTCCTTTCCCCCCTCTCCTTTCTTCTTCCTTCTCTCTTCCTCTCCTTCCTTTCCCCTACAAAACTAAGCCACTTATTCCAAGAAATCTCCCATATTTTCCAAGAAATCTCCGACATTTCCGTTGAAACGCGTTTCATCTACAAATAGTTCTCCAATAATGGAAGCGTATATCTTGATACAAAAATCCCCTTCTGTAATTTCCTTGTCAAGAAATTCAGAAGGGGATTCTATGAACGTTAGCAATGTTCAATCATGAATTGAACATTAAAGCATTTAGAATAGACCTTGAAGCCTAAATGAGAAATCTTAATTACTGGAAACCCAGTAGTTTCTTTTGATAATGTTTCATATGATACATTTGAATAGTTTTGAGTGGAGCCTGCCAACCCTCATCCGTATATCCAGTCTTGATGTTTTCTATTTGTTTTCTGTGTAGACCCCAATTTTCTCTTGCTGATTTGTAATAGGCCATCATTGACATAAATTGAATCAAGAAGTCATTGGCTTTAACTGAGTTCTTATTTAGTATTTCTTTTACATCTTCACACCATTGTTGCACTGAACTATTGTCTATTAGATAACCCTGTCCACCTATTTTGATTGGATCGAAGGGAATACCTCTTGCTTCGATCATTTGAATGATATAAGGTGGCAAATCTCCATCATAACCGGGGTACACGTAAGTGTAACGGCCAAGTAGAGCTATAATCTCCCATGCTTTTGGAAGGTCGTATAGCATATCTTCATTAAATTCTATGTCTTCAAATACTTGGAGACCATCTGCTAGGTAACCCATCTCCTTTGCCAATTTCAAATCCATCGGATTGCGCAGATAAAACGCTATTTTTAATCGATTTTCTAATAAATGGCGAATTTCGGCACTGCAATCTGCGGGTAAAGTTTTGCTGGCCTCATTGATTATAGCTGGAAGATCTTTTGTTCGAATACTGTTGATACCGTTTTGGTAGCCTCTTCTTCCACTACTTACATACCTTGTTGATGCCAAATCTTCAATTTTTTTCTTGTACCTGTTCCACAGATCATGCCACAGATTATTTATATAGCTCAATGTTGTGTTCGCATTTTGAACTTCAACATCAACCATACTTGCAGTTGGACATATATATTCTTCCAACGTTGGCGTTTTGATCTTATAGCTAATAACGATAGTGTCGTTGATGGGAACAATGAAACGTACCCTTTTTATTATCTGGAATTCCTTAGGCTTGAGTTCATTGAATTGGTTTCTTTCGGTATCTATATTTTGTTTCAAGTCTCTGTAGTTCTGGAACCTCAAATCTATTGGAATATCAAAACTAGGATAATAACCGTCAGACTCAGATCTATAGTCTTTATACCGTTGTGATATTCTCTGAAGAAGAGTATCTATATTGGTTGTATCTAATCCCTGGTTTTGAATTGGAGAAAATACCCCTTTTATTTTCAAGTTTACTATTATTTCAGTAAACTTGCGATCCAATCTCTTGGAAGCAAAATTCTTTTTCTTATTGAATTTGATTAAGTCGTATCGCCCCCCTGAAAAAGCTATTTGAGATTTGATTGCGTTACCATCCATCTCAACCCTTGCATTAGCTTGTGCAGTGCAGCTCTGATTAGAGAATTTATCGATGAACTTTAAATAGTATTTCCCTTCTTTCCATCCATTCTTAGGAATTGAATCTCCTGCGTATGTTAGCAATGATATGCATAGGAAAGAAATAAGTAGAACAAGTTTTTTTGTCATTTTCTTCGGTGTTATAGGTTCTTACTATGAGATTTCTTCCGAAATTGCCTATTTCTTTGGTGATGTTTTTTTTCTTCCCTTTTTGGAAACAGTTGAGTTGATTTTCTCAATAGAAGATAGTGGTCTTATTGTAAGTTGGGGACTTTTTGTTTGTACTCGATAATCCTCATAATATGTATCACCCTCACCACAAAACTTTCTGTCCTTCTTAATTGTATAATTCTTAGGAGGAGTCAGTGCACATCCCTCAAAGTTTATAGCATCAAAATCTACAATTCCATATAAACCACTGCAAAAAGAGATGTCTGCAGAAGTATTAATGAATTTAATCGCTGCACAGGGATCCCCAGTTATCGTACTTTCTATTTCGGAACTCGCTTTCAATGTACAATCTTTAAATACTACATCTAGAAGATCCCAGCCATTGCAGTAAGCAAAAAGAGTGAAATCTCGAGACTTTAGTGTAAGCGTACCTCCCAGAAATGTGACAGAGCGTGTGAAAACCATTAGTTTTCTTCTGGTCGAGGATATTGATGACTTTCCTTTTGTGATAATCTGCAAACCTGGAACATTGGAGGCCATGAAGTAAATATCAGTATCATAGTACTCATCTTCAATGATTGCATTGTCAAGAGTGAGTGTCTTATTTTCTGCATCATAATACACAGAACCCGATTTCAACCATGGTGCAGTAACCTCTCCTGTGTTTTTGATTATCGTGTCATCTATTCTGATTCTGATGGGTATTGATGAGTCATCGTCATCTTCTTCTTTGGGTATTGATGAGTCATCATCATCTTCTCCTTGATTGGTTTGGTATTGCATGGTGGTATTGCTTGAAACAGCCAACACCTTTGTTGAACCAACACCTAATAGAAGCAAGAAGGTAAGGGCTAGGTGAAAAAACTTAATATTCATGATTATTATGTGATTGTTTATGCTCTAGTTATACAAATGAGCGATTGTAGGGTCAGTTCGTTTGTCCTGTCGAGAGTGTTGTGTTAACCTCTTGAATTGACAGACCAATAGTATGGTCTGAATTAACAGCTTCGATGAAGCTTGGGATGTTGTGGATTCCCCATTGATTACTGATGTAGATGGAACTACCGTTATACTCTAGTTCAACAGCACGAGATTTGTCTTTGTTGTAAAAATCTTGTGTGCGAAGTAAAGATTTTGCGCATTTATCATCGAGGTTTTTGAGAGTTCCCATGACATCTCCACCCTTCGATATGATAAGGCGAACAACTTTCTCAACAAGCTTTCTCTTGTTGTACTCACCTTGACCATTGATGCTGTATTGGGTGTAGTCTTTGTTGTCAACAAATTCTGTAATTGCTTTTTGGACTTTATCGACGCCCTTGTACTTCGTTTCACCAGAATTAGCGAACGCGTTAATCGCTGCAAGAATCAATTCTTCATTGGCGTCCCAAAACTTCTTAAGCATTTCGTTGGTTTCTTCGTCTGTCGCCATACTGTTATAATTTTTAGAATGAATGCTGGGTGATGTTATACAGTGGATATAGTCTTCTATTGCAATTCTGGTTGCTGAAGATATAGGTTCTTCGAGTATTGAAGTAAGAACTTCAGTGAGTATATCTTGATAATTGATTTCTATGAAATCCTTACAAGTGCAAGAAGGACCGTCCACTTTGGGCATCTCCCAATTGGATTTCGGTGTGAGATAGAGAAATATGTTTCTGTTCTTTGGTTTGGGGAACTTTTGGTTTATTCCCTCAAAATACGTTGTTGTTTGCTCGTCGTGCTCATTAGAGTAAATCTTATTCTCAATAATGATATTGATAGTTTTACCTCCTAAGGCAAGATTGCTCACAAGAATGTCGATACGTCCCTTCGCCCCCTTTTTTCCCTGAGCTTCAACATAAGATTCTGTCAAAACTTGTACATTGCTTGCACTGATTAATGAATGGGTAGCCGATGTGAGTACTGTTTTTTTGAACCACAGAAAAACTTCGGATTGATTGTTTTGTTCGATACCTCTACGAACAGCTATGTTGAGCAATTTTCTTAGTGCAAGTTCTCCTGTATTATGACTCTCATTGGGGTTGAACAACCATGCCAGGAACTTGCTGTGATGTGTTTCACTTCGTGCAATACCATAGATGTCCAGTATGGAATTCTGATTGATTTTGCGGATAATGGCTCTTGTTGCTTGGTTAGAGTGAAATTGCATCAACCATTCTTCCACTTTTTCTCGAGTGATTATTCGAGTGATTTCTGTATTTGACATATTACCTTTGATTGTTCGTGTTTGTTGATGGTCTTTCGAAGCACTATGTCTTGATGTACTGCAAGTTTGCGACATTGTCGCATTCTTGTCCGACTTTCGGCTAAAGAACTATAGCAAGTGTTGAATTGCTTGCTATAGTCTTTAGCTTATCTTGTGCGTTGCTTGATCGATGCTTCTATCATAAAACACGCTTTGAGACTTTTCTAGGCGAAAGTTGCTTGTGGATTACAATAGTGTTTCGTTCTTTGTTGCCTTTGCAACGTTTTCAAAATAACAAATAACGCCTACAATCTCCGCAAGACCGATAAGCCCCATAAACATTTGCTTTGTATAGTACCAATCATTTGCGTCTTTATCAAGCTCTTCATTGGGAATTTGGTCAGGCTGGGTGAGGTATAAAATGAAAAACAGAACAATACCAATAATCATAGCGACTGCCAGTGGGCTTACTAATTCAGAAAGTAGTTTAGCCCGATACGTCTTTTTCCTAATCTGTTCTTGCATTTTGAGTTCAGCAGCAATTCTTTCACGTCGAGCTTGAGGAACACGTGTAAATGATTTATGCTTTAGCGGCAAACGTTTGACTAGGGAAGCGATGATTTTAGTTGCTTGGTCTAGCGTTTCGTTATCACTTGCAGCTACAATCAATAGCTTTTGATAAATCTGATCGGTTTTTTGCAGCCATGCTTCTTCCTCTTCTTCTACATCTCCATCATTACGACAGGCAGCGGCTGCTGCCATTGTGAGAAATTCAAGTAGATCTTGATTGGTGTTAGGAACGGCATAGAGTTTGATGAGTGATGCCTTCGCCTCATTGAACCTTTTTTTAATTGCCTTTTCAGCTTCATTAAGATTCTCTACTAAATCGTCTCGTTGTTTTCTTCTTTCGCGGCTGTATACTCCTCCAAAGGCTTTCAATTGCTTGTTTTTATTGTCCTCGTGGAGCGCCAATTCTCGCGTCTTTTCCATTTCTAAACTTTTGATTTGTTCAAAAAGAACAGCAGCAGACTTAACAGCTTCGGCATTTCTAAACTCATAACCGCATTCTTCACAAGTGGTTCGGAAAGATCGTACACGAGCACCACAATGAGGGCATTTCCTCACCTCACCTTCTTTGTTGGATGCTTTGGGAGCAGCAGCTTTCTTGGCTTCATACAGTTTGGCTTCTAGAATCATCTCGAACTCATCGAGGTCTGCTCCTGCAGCTTCTGCTTTTTTCATAAGCACAGCCCGTTCTTTGGGAGTCAGTACACCATCTTCTAGGGCATACTGAATCAATTGTTCTAATTCTGGGGTCAACATATTATTATTTTGTTTGAAATGATTATTTAGACTTCATCCATTCTCGAAAACTTATACAAGAATGCTACGAAAAGGAGAAGTAAAGCACCATTGATTGTGATGAAATAGGGGAGTTCTAATTTTGCTATCGCAAAAACGATATGAATAATTTGGAAGGCTATAAAACAGAGTGCTGAAGCTACGCGGATGTTGATGCCAACGCGAGGAGCCTTGTAGTCTAGCGCAATGAGAGGGACGAGTGAGGCTGCAAAACAGATGCCACTCTCAATGGTGATGGCAAGGACATATTCGTGTTCTGCAGCAAGGTTGTAAATCCAATAGGCATCTAATGCAGAGAGCAAAACGCAGATAATCGTCAAAAAGATATTCCACTTCATATGTTTACTATGGATTGTTGGGTAGAGAAGGGGGAAGCAATTGTAATAATTGGTTGAGTTCAGGAATTTCTTTAATTGGTTTCCAACTACTCATTGAAGGCATCCAGGCTAAGGTTTCCCCATTGATGAACCGACCGTAGTCCTTCAAAAGGGTATCCGTCGAGGCGGGACCCACTGTTTTGCCCTCTACTACTATGTAACAATTAGAAGTTGGTGATGGGGCTTTTGCTGAATTGGGCACCTGCATTTGCTGCATGGCTTGATTCATCACTTGAATCATGTGTTGGCTCAAAGCCATGCTCAAACCGAACTCCATGAGTCTATCGGTGGTGCTGAGATGATTGTCGCACATAATGTTCAAATTTATGGGTAATGATTTCTATGAATGAGAGTTTGGAACATTAAGGTGCTGGAGGAGGGGGAGGAGGAGGACAGGAAGGAGCGAACAATGTGCTGAGTTCTTGTACATTTGCAGCTAATTCCCACTGTGCCATTCCTTGACGCCAAACATAGGTGTTGGAGTTGATTTGACCAGTTTGTATCATTAGTTGCAATTGAGACATCTTGAAAGGTCCCATTTGTTG
>CAJPLH010000049.1 GCA_905371275.1 Prevotellaceae bacterium | reverse complement strand
GGGCTTATCATTGGCGGCATTTTAGGCTTCATCCTCTCAGGAGGGAGAATATATATCGCCATTCTAGGAGCTATTATTGGCTATTCCTTCGGTCGCTCCTTGCAGATGCGCTTCGGGAAGAATCCACCTTCAGACTTCACAGCTCCCGACAATGTTTACTCCGAGATGTTCCGCGAGCACGACTATTTCGCTCCGCACGATTTTTTCTCCTCGCTTATGGTGCTCACGGCCTATGTGGTCGATGCTGACGGCAAGATTATGCACAGCGAAATGGAACACGTGCGCCGCTTTCTTCGCGCCAACTTTGGCGAACGTGGGGTGAGCGAAGGCGAATCTTTGCTGCAACGTCTCTTTCAACACCAACGTCAACTCCGCAACGAACGTGGACAGGAAGCCTACGACCAACTCGTTCAACAAAGTTGTAGGTTCATCCGCCATCAAATGTCGCTAGAGGGTTGTTTGCAACTCGTGGATTTTCTCATCGACATCGTCCGCGCTGACGGGGAAGTGCTGGAAGTGGAAGTGCAAGCTGTGCGCTATGTGGCAGAACTTTTGGGACTCTCTGCGGCTCAGTTTGAGAGTTTGCTCCATCTGGGCGAAGACTCTCTCGAGTCAGCCTATGCGGTGTTGGAGATTTCTCCTGATGCCACGGACGAAGAGGTGAAACGCGCCTATAAACGTTTGGCATTGCAGCACCACCCAGACCGCGTGGCAGCACTCGGCGAGGACGTTCGCAAGGCAGCCGAGCGTAAATTCCAAGAGATTGGCGAAGCAAAAGAAAAGATTTACAAGGCTAGAGGAATGAAGTAGAGGTTAGAGGCTAGACGTTAGAGGCTAGAACATCTAGAAGCTCTAGAAGCCCTAGAGAAACTAGGAAAACTAATCTCTAAAACCTAACCTCCTCATATTTAAGTATTGCTCTCCTCGCAATAAGTTCGTAACTTTGCGCCCAGCATTGGAATAATGCTCCAACCATCAGGCAACTATCTCATTAGAATAATCATTTTATCAATAAAACAATATGAACATCAAGTCGATTTTTGCTGTAGCTTTTATGGCAACTGCCCTTGTGGGTACGACCTTCACTCTCGCATCTTGCGAAGATGACGAAAAACCTGAAACCACAACCACCCAAGGCGTCGAAGTCAATGGCACCTACAACACAACCCTCAATGTGGGAGTTGGTGCCGGAGACAAAATCATGTCCCTTGCTTCTGTGAAAGACCAAAAAGTCGTAGTCGTTTCTCTCAATGGTAATAATACAACATTGACTATCTCTGGTTACGAAGCCGATATCACTGGTGCTCACTATAAGCACATTGCCCAAAAGCAATACATGCTGAAAAACGTGAAAGCTACGAAACTTGCTGACGGTACTGTGAAACTCACAGGACAAGAAGAAGTGACAATGCCGCTCCGCCTCGTGAGAGTTTCAGAAGAAAAGGCCAATGTTGCTTACACAGACTACAAGGCTACAGTGAAAACCGAAGGTACAATCAAGAATGGCAAGCTCGAGCTCACCAACAGCTTTACACCTGGTAGAATGCCTTTCCCCATTGTCTACACCTACACTGGTCAAAAATAAGTTGATGACATCTATACTTACCCCAACACTGTCGTCCTTACGACGATGCAGTGCGCGTGAGTTTGGAACACAAATCCTCAGTGTGCTTCTCCTCGTGGGAAGTGCACTGAGTTTTTCTTCTCCCTCCCATGGTGATGTTCGGCGATAGTTACATCACCTCTCTACTGAGTCTACATAAGACACTGTAAACAAGGGAATATCATCAAAAATAAGGATTGGAGTAAGCCGAAGAAGTGCGTAATTTTGCAGCGCACAACAAAAAAGCAAGGTATATATTCAAAGAAACAAGCTCTTCTTGTGAATTTATGCCCCATAACATCTCAAAATGCTCCAATGAAGAATCACAAATTTCACGCAAGTTTGCTCTTAGCAGCCACTTTGCTTGGTGCAAGCGGTTTGATGGCTTCTTGCAACGACGACGAAACCTCAAACACCCACAAAGTTCCACAAGCAAAAGTGCTGCGCACAGCCGTTGCTTCAGGCGTCTACACCACCACCCAAGGCCTTTCAATCGATATGTTCGGTCTTTCCGCCAAATTGGGACAGCAAGAAAACCAAAAGATTGAGGTGAAAGCTCTCACAGACAGCACCATCTCGCTTCACTTCCCTGCCTACGATGTACCTCTTGTTGGAGACTTTCCTTATAGCAATGCTGCACAAAAGGAATATCAACTCGATAAAGTGGTCGTGAAATTCCAACCAGACGGAACAATGTCCTTCGCTTCTAAGGTAAAGATTGAAACAGTGTTTCAAATGACTCCTGCCAAGATGAAGAAGGATGACATTCCCTATCGCACCTTCCCCGACACTCCCATATCTTGTGAGGGAACCATCAAAGGCAAAGAGTTGACGGTGAAAATCACTGCCCAACCAGGAAAAATGCCTTTCCCCGTCACCTACAATTATGTGGGACAAAAATAAACTATGCTTCATATATTGATACAAACATGCTGTCTTAACAGACAACATTCTTTGCATAAATACGGACAACTCCTCCTCAGTGTGCTTCTCCTCGTGGGAAGTGCACTGAGTATTTCGTCCTGCAACGGATGGTTTGAAGGCATTTATGACACTCCCCCCAAGGAAGGCGAAACACCACAAAGAGGATTTCTCTCCTACGATGCCACCACGCATCGAGGTAAGATATTTGCCGAGGTGAGTAGTTATCAGCACTGGACGTTCTTCGACCTTCCCAGCCGCACCACGGTCACCAAGGAAATTCCGAAAACACTTTCGGGAAAATGGGATGGGAAATCTGCCATCAGTTATCAGCACGTCACGTTTCCCTCCACCTATCGCACCGACAGTGTGATCCACACCGACCCTATGCCCACTCCTAAAGACTGGTCGTTTGCCTTTCACCACTACGATGTAGCCACCCACAACGGCACAGTTCTCGCCACGCCCTACCATTCTCTCGATGCGCTTCCTCAACAAGGTGCAGAGAAAGACGCGCTTTTGTCGCAAACTTTCACACCCGATGAGTGGACCACTCACCGAGCCCATTACGATCTTTCAGGAATTTTCCTCCATTATATAGGCTATCAACACGCAGCTTTCAATCCTGTGCTTTCCACTTGGATGGATATGGACGTGAAAAATCCACCTCCACGCTACACCCTCTCCGGTTTGGTCTATCTACTCCGTCTGCAAGACGGCACTGTGGCAGCGATGCACCTCCCTTCGCACCTCAATGCCGCCGGACAAAAAGGATATGTCACCATCGATTATATTTGGCCCTATTAGTCACCCTCTTTTCCCCCTATGGCAGTTGCTTCTCTCCTAGCCCTCGCACTCACCTCTGCGGTTGCACCGCAATTTTCTCCCGACTCCACACTCTCTGAGGCGGTGGTCACAGGCACGCGCACTCCAAAACTCTGGGCTGACACTCCTGTACCCACTTATGTGATAGGTCGCAACGACATTCGCAGAAGTGATGCGACCAATTTGCGAGAACTCCTCACCCACGAACTGCCGAGTGCGGAATTTTCTTACACCCCTTCGGGACACATCAATCTCAACTTTGGGGGATTTAGTGGTCAAGGCCTTCTCTTTTTGGTGAATGGAGAGCGCATGGCTGGTGAGACGATGGACAATGTGGACTTTTCGCGCATCAACCTCTCCGATGTGGAGCGCATCGAAATCGTGCGCGGTGCTTCGTCTGCACTCTATGGCAGCTCAGCAACAGGGGGTGTGATCAACATCATCACGCGCCAACAACTGAAATCAAACCGCAACAGTGAAGTGAGTGCGCGATGGGCGCGCCACAACAACCGCCGAGTGGATGTCAATTTGGGGTACAACCTGAAAAAGTTCACCCACATCTTGACGATGCACCACGATGCACAAGAGGAATATGCGCTGAAAAATCCTGAAAATGTTGCACTCTTCACCACTTATTCGGTCAAGCGCGTGCCAGGACAGCGCGTTTGGCAATGGAAAGATCGCTGGATTTGGTCGCCCTCACAGCATTTTCGCTTGTCGGCACGCGCAGGTTATTTCTTTCGCCAACAAGACCAAGATGCCACGCAAGCCAACCGCTACCGCGACTTCGTGGGAGGAGCTAAGGCGGAATGGACACTCTCGCCACAAACGCGTCTTGAACTGGCGTACAATTTTGACCAGTACGACAAGTCCGACCTCATTTTGTCCACACAAAAAGACCTCCGCGATTATAGCAATGTGCAGCACGCCACACGCGCCCTTCTATCGCACGACATTGCTCATCTTCTCCCCACCGACCAAGGATTTACCCTCACTGTCGGTGGCGACTATTTGCGCGACTATCTTATGAGCTATCAGTTTGGTGGTCAATCTCACGTGCAACATTCTGCCGATGCCTTTGCCCAAGCCGATTGGACGCTCTCTCCGCAATGGGAAATCCTCGGTGCGCTGCGCTACGATCATTTCTCGCAAGGCGAACACGCACACGTCACCTCTAAAATTTCTGCACGTTTCCGCCAAGGGGCTTTCACCTATCGCGCTGGTTACGGACAAGGATTTCGTGCCCCCACGCTCAAAGAACGCTTTATGCACTTTCCCGTGACGGGACTTTTTGTATTGCGCGGTAATGAAAACCTACGAGCGGAACGCAGCGACAACTTCCACGCTTCGGTGGATTGGCAACAACATCGCTTACTCCTCTCTGCATCCGTGGCTTACAATCTGGTGCGCCAACGCATCACCACTGCTCCACCGAGCATGGAACGCGAAAAACAATCGGGACTTCCTTATATCAATTACATCAATCTCCCACGATTGTATGCTTTTTCGCTGCAATGCTCTGCCCAAAACAGTTGGCATCTCGGACTAGGCACGCTCGCTGCGCGCCTCAACTATGCTTACACACAAGAAAAAGTGCCACAAGGCAACGCGCTCACGCCCTACCTTCCTGCTCGTCCACACGCCCTCACAGTCCGTTTCTCCTACGATTGTCCCATCAACACGCACCATGAATGGGGCATTCAGTTGAGTGGTCGCTGGTTATCGGGCATCTCTTCCGAAGAATACACCGCCAGCACCGCTGCTGTCCACCAAGTGCACTACCCTTCTTACGCGTTGTTCCGCTTAGGCACCACATTTTCGCTCAACCGTGTATGGCAATTTTCCCTTGCAGCCGACAACGTCTTCAATTATCGTCCACGCATCTATTATTACAATTCCCCCACAACCGATGGCATCGATGTGCAGTTGGGAGCGACCTATCGGTTTTAGCCTAATAATGACCGTTGGGGTTTAAGCCTTGCCCCCTCTTCTACCCTCTCCTTCTTGGCGTCTTCTCGCACTTTCTCATCGTCTTATCGTCATCTTATCACAGCATCATCACAAGTAAGAAAACAATTCTACGCTCCCCAAAAAGGACAGCAGCGACTAATGAGTTCTACCCAACTGAGAAGCAAAATGGTATAAGATTTTTGTGGAGCAGTTTTATTCTCAAATCCTCACTACTTTAAATTTGTTATAAAAAAGTCGTATTCCAAGAAATAAATTACTAGAATCTCTTGCACCTTTGAAATAAAAGGTGTAGCTTTGCCATATCTTTCGACGTGGACCTTTAATCACTCATCAAAATGTCAAACAAAAAATGGATGGCAGTGTGGCTCTTCCTTGGAGCACTTGCCAGTTGTAACCAAGTTGACGATGAAGTAAAACCGCAAGCTGTGGTAACAACTCCACAGTTTCAAGTTTCTCCCAGAGAAGCTGCGAATGCAGTACGCTCCATGCTTTCTGAAGTTACAGCGAAAAGCACACGCGCTGGTCAGGCGCAAGTCGAAACACGTGAAGTTGGCGAAGTTATTGACTTAGCCAAATGGAAAACAACTCGTGGTATTTCAAACCTAGACGCTGATATAGCGCAGAAATTCTACGTTGTAAACCTTAAGGACAACCAAGGATATGCATTTGTTTCAAAAGACAAGCGCACTTTTCCAGTTTATGCATTATTAGACAAGGGTTCTTTTGATGCTTCCTCTCTTGAAAATGAAGAGCTTCAGTGGCGTATGAAATTGATGCTAAATGGCTTTAACGCCGAAGTTGCCGATTTCAATGACCTTTGTGACAAGATAGCCAAAGAGAAGGTATCTGACAAAGCAACCAGAGCCAATAAAGATGATGCTACTGCCAATACAGAAAAGGTAACTCCAGAGATGTTATCTAGAGCAGGTTGGGATTTGACAGCTGTTGCACCTCCTAAAATGACTACAACTTGGCAACAGTACATTAAAAACGACATGGTTCTAAACAGAGATGCTGTTAAAAAAGAAAATCTTAACTTTGCTACAACTGAAAATCCAAGCGCAAAGAGAAAAGCTTTCGGTTGTACCTCTGTTGCTTTTGGTCAAGTTATGTATGCACTGAGAGAATATCCTGGCTTTCGTGATTTACGCTACACCAACGGAGAAAAAGTTGAATGGGGAAATATGAGCCCTTATTCAAGCCTTGAACCAGAGAACCAGCGTTTCTTAGGTTGGATTACCGCCAACTGCGACCCTACGTATTGGAAAAATGGTGAAACCATGATATACAATATCAAGGCAACAGAATTTCTAAGAAAGAAACTAGGATCTTACATAGAAAGTCGCTATGATAATTGCATAGCTCCAGAGGGCGATTTCGATGGCTATGGTTGGTCTGAAGACGAAAGAGTGGCAAAAGAGTTCTTTGCTCACCCTAAGACTTGCTACATGATTATGACTGCAGCAGCTTCTAACTCCATAGATTTGGTCAATCAATTCAACTTCCACTACCATACGTACGTGGTAGATGGAATGACAGAACACAAGAAGACCCAAAGATACTACTTTCTCTTCATTAAATGGAGAAAAACAACAACTCGACATACTTATCACGTTAATGCGGGTTGGGGTGGTAAATGCAACGGATACTATCTATTTGTAGATAGTTCTGATGGCTTCAAATACAATGGTTCCAACAACAGCATGGACTACCGCTCTAAAGCAGCATATCTTATACTTCGCCCAAAACAAGATCAACCATGATAGTAAAAAAGATTATTGGCTTACTTGCAGTGATATTATCTGCAGGGGCTTTGTTCTCAGCTTGTGATGATCTTAGTAAAGAACCGGAAGCTTATCCAGGCAATTTGTCGTTTCCAGCCCAAGGTGGAGAACAAAAAGTGATGGTACGTTCAGTGGATGGAAGCGAATTAGTGACTAAGTGGAACATTGTTCGCATTGTTAGGTATGAATATCCAGAGAAAGGGATTAAAGGGATTGATACAAAATGTGTGTTTGACACGCTTTCTGATGGACGAATACGCGTGAAAGCAGAATCTATCACACTAACTTGCGCAGCTAATCAAAAATCAATAGTTGTTGAGATGTCTCCAAATACAAGTTCCAAAAAACTTGCATACTTCATTGAAGGATTTGGATCAAGGGACGGTTTTGGTATTTCTATCAATCAATCTCCCAAAGATACGCTGACAACTACTCCCCAAAAGTGACGCGCTGTGATGAAGATGTAGCTTAAATTGATGAGCAACATCTCATTAAATCAAATAAAAGGCAATCTGTAGACCTAGATGTTTACAGATTGCCTTTGCTATTGTGCAAGTTCGGAATTCTACCTTCAGAAACAAAAGGAGTAGCTACCTCCGAAAGTGCAGGTTCCCAAAAAACTATCGCTGAGCGTACATTTGTTCGTAGTACTTTTCGTATTCGCCCGAGGTGATGTTGTCCATCCACTCCTCATTGTCGAGATACCAACGCACGGTTTTTTCGATGCCTTCTTCAAACTGGAGCGAAGGTTCCCAGCCGAGTTCTTCTTTCAACTTCGTTGAGTCGATGGCATAGCGCAAATCGTGTCCTGCACGGTCGGTGACAAAGGTGATGAGATCGAGGTCTTCGCCTTCTGCACGCCCCAACAAACGATCCACCGTGCGCACCACAAGGCGAACGATGTCGATGTTTTTCCACTCGTTGAAACCACCGATGTTGTACGTTTCATTGATTTCTCCTTTGTGGAAAATCACATCTATGGCGCGTGCGTGGTCGATGACATAGAGCCAATCGCGCACATTTTCGCCTTTTCCATAGACGGGCAAGGGACGACGATGGCGGATGTTGTTGATCATCAAGGGAATCAACTTCTCGGGAAACTGATTGGGACCGTAGTTGTTGGAACAATTCGTCACCAAAGTCGGCATACCATAGGTGTCGTGGAAGGCGCGGACAAAATGATCGCTCGACGCCTTCGATGCTGAATAAGGGGAGTGTGGGTTGTAAGGAGTTGTTTCCACAAAGAAATCTTCGCCATAAGGTGCAGCGCCATCGGGCTTTGTGATGTCGAGCGCGCCATACACTTCATCGGTGGAGATGTGGTAGAAACGCTTCCCTTCGTAGCCTTCGGGCAAACTTTCCCAATAGTCGCGCGCAGCTTGGAGCAAAGAGAGCGTGCCCATCACGTTGGTGCGTGCAAAACCAAGGGGATCTTTGATGGAACGATCCACGTGACTTTCTGCTGCCAAGTGGATGATGCCAGTGATGTGGTGACGCTCCAAGAGCGCGCGCACGGTGGGGAAATCGCAAATGTCGGCTTTCTCAAAAACATAATTTGGAGCTTCCTCCACATCTTTGAGGTTGGCCAAATTACCGGCATAGGTGAGGAGGTCAAGGCATACAATTTTTGCCTCGGGATATTTGTTGACAAAAAGACGAACTACGTGGTTGCCGATGAAACCAGCACCACCGGTGATGAGGATATTGGACATAATGGGGAGATGCTTTAAGAGATTGGGGTAAAGTGGAGGCACTACGCTCCAAAAACTTGGTGCAGACTGTCGAGCCAGTGAGGGATTTCGAGACCAAAAGTGGCTTTGATTTTCGATTTATCCAGCACGCTATAAGCCGGACGTTGCACCGGAGAGGGAAATTCATTGGAATGACAAGGCAACACCTTGCAAGCACTCTCGGGACGAAGTCGACGCAGTGCCATCGCAAAATCGTACCACGAACAAGCGCCTTCGTTGGAATAGTGATAAACTCCTGTATTTTGAGGTAGAAGTCCGCCTTTGTCGATGATGTGCATCAGCGCAGCCGCCAAGTCTTTTGCTGCCGTGGGAGTGCCCACTTGGTCGAACACCACTTTAATCTCTGGACGCGTGTCGAGCAAACTAAAGATGGTTTTGGGGAAATTCTTGCCGTGGATGCTATACAACCAAGCGGTGCGCACAATGATGTGCTGACAGCCCGATGCCACAATGGCTTGTTCGCCCTGAAGTTTTGTGCGCCCATAGATGCCAGTTGGCGTGCCCGTTTGGTCTTCTCGGCAGGGAGTATTGTAGGGCTCAGCACCAAACACATAGTCCGTGGAAATGTGAAGCAACCACGCCCCAGATTGTTGAGCGATTTGTGCCATATTGTCCACAGCCTTGTGGTTGAGCAAGTCCGCCAATTCCTCTTGAGTTTCTGCGGCATCAACGTTGGTGAAGGCAGCACAGTTGATAATTACTTCGATGTTGTGCTGCGCCACCATCTGCGCCAAGGCTGCTTTGTCGGTGATGTCTAGCGCATAGATGGTGGAGGATGCCTCGTTAGTGCCCTGTATATCGGTAAAAACGAAATGATGTTGCGGATATTGTGCTGCCAGGACTTGAAGTTCATACCCCAATTGTCCCATAGCTCCCGTGATGAGTAGATTCATTGTAAATATAAATAGTCTTGAGAAGTTGACCTTCACAAGCAAAGTTAGCAATTTTGCAGGAGATAAGCAAGAACAGAAACTGTATTTCCCCACAACAACAGCGCACCAAGGCCGAGGGTCGACCGCAGTGCGCTGTATGACATTGGACACTCTCCGAAGAGAAATGACTATAAATGTTCTGCCGTTAGGCGAGGAGGTTTATTGGTTTTCCGAACGATGGAGGAGCAATTGGTTGCGCATTTGACGCAACAAGACTTTACCGTGATTGCGGAAGGCAAAGAGCGGAATGGTCACACCGATAACCATTGCCATAATGGTGAGGGTGCAGGTAATCCAGTTGAAGTTGAAAAGCGCAAAATACTTGTCGAACAAAGGATCATCGTGCTTGTGAGAGAGCAACTCTACGAGCGACTGGATGCTACCATAGGCAAATTTACCAGGCACCATAGGGAGCAACGCAGGAAACGAGAGTGTTTCGGCTGGAGATTTGATTTTGGTGGAGAGAGGAATCGACACACAACCGATGACTAGTCCTGCCACTCCGGCTGCCATGGCAATGTGCCAGTCGGCAAAGTCCATAAGGAGAAAGCGAGTGATGTGTCCCAGTGCAGCCAAAAGTGCACAGCCCCAAAAGGTGGAACGCGTGGGATTGCTGATGCTTGCGAAACCGATGCAAGCTATTGCGGCAAAAATACCGTCGTTGATGATATCGTAGGTGAGTTCAAAGAAATTGACCATAAGAGGGTAGGATATTTTCGTGAATGAATGTGCTAAGCGGAGGGGATAACTCCTTGATGAGATGGAATAGCGGAAGGATTCAATAGCAGATGAGTCGATGCTTTCCAACCGCTAGCCACGCTCCACGAGCAGAGGTTAGATCATTCTGATGTCGAAAAGGAGCAACGCGATGACCAATCCCAAAGAAAGGCTCACGGTAATCATCATGGCGTGCACAAAACGGCTCCACGCTGAGAGGTAGTGACCATAGATGAGGTCATTGACGAAGTTGCAGAAGGGCACGCCAGGCACAAGATAGAGCACACTGGTGCTGAGCGCAATGACAGGTGTTTCAGTGAGGGTGAAATTCTCAAAACCATAGTGAGAAAAATCAACGAGTCCGATGCAAGAAACTACGGCTGCCACCACGCCCGACACTACGGTGACGGCGCGATAGTCAATCTTCCACGCTTGCAAACGCTGTTTGACAAAAAATCCGCAGAGAGTGGCCACAAAGACAATGCCGATGGCAGGCCAGTCGCCCTTAAACAAACGACAGAAGGCGGCATTGGCAGCAGCAGCCAAGAGGAGCACAATCCAATTGCTCAGACGAGGTATTTTTTTAATCTCTTGCAATTGAGCATTGGCCTCATCGAGCGACACATCTTCGGTGAAAACTTGGTCGGAAAGTCGACTCAAGCGTGTGATGGTGTCGAAGTTAATGCCTGCGTGCGCCAACGGAGAGATGCAAGTGTAGGAATGTTCGCGATTTTTGTCCCACAATGTGAACAACACATTGGCAGGCATAATGGTAAAAATCACTTCAATGTCCCAGGCTTCAGCCATTTGTTTGATTTTTCTCTGGATGCGCATAGTGGTGGCTCCGCTACAAAGTAGTGTGCAAGCGTAGTCGCAAAAGAATTTAGCGATGTTTTTGAGCTGATTGTGGACTTCATGGACTGATTGCTCAGCAGTGTCTACAGTAACATTCGAATTCATTGATGATGAAATTGGATTAGCAAAACAAAATCTCGCCGCGATATCTCACAATGTCGTGGTGGTGGCTGTCCAGTAATGGGACAATGCTGTGATGGCGAGAGGGAGCAAAGTTGCTTCGGTCAGGGTGGGATTACGTTTTTGGCGTTTGTTTACCTAAGAAAGCACGATCGTGCTCTTCCATACACGTCTCTTTGGGAGTTCCAGGCTTCATTGTCGTGTGGTTCTTCTTACATTTCAAGAAACGATAAATCAAAGGAAGGCAATAAAGCAAGAAAGTGAAGAGGATGATGCCCAAAAAGATGTAGGGTGCCACCTCATGATTGTTGATTCTTAATCCTTCTAGTAGAAGCATAAACAGGGTTATTGTGTGAGTTTGTGTGGGAAAAGCACCATTCCGTGCCTTCTCCCCCAAGGGCGCGGCATAAACGTTGAAGCATAGTGGCCGAATTTCACTGCAAAGGTACATATTTTTCACGAAACAAGGGGCAGGT
>CAJPLH010000048.1 GCA_905371275.1 Prevotellaceae bacterium | reverse complement strand
GCTCTAGAAGAACTAGAAGCACTAGAAGATTTAGAAAGACTAGAAGGACTAGATGGACTAGAAGCTCTAGAAGAACTAGAAGCACTAGAAGATTTAGAAAGACTAGAAGGACTAGATGCTAGACGGCGTGCAATGGCCAAGCACGAGAGGAAATCAAATAACATCGCGCGATGCTCGCGCGCGTACGCGCACACACTACAGGAGTTTTGTGTTTTTTGCTTTCACAAGTGTCACACAAACTCTATAAACCATTATGTAATAACCATTTACATTGATTTCAGAAACAACATCCCACACTTTCACGCTACTACTCCACCCCAAAAACTCCCCAAAACACCATCCTCAAAACAACTTTTCGACCTCCAATCCAAAACAACACGTTGTTTTCCATAAAACGACACGATGTTTTCAGTAAAACGATACGTCGTTTTTGGGATGATGAAGTATTTTCAACCCCATCCGCTGTGACACTTGTGACAGCAAAAAAACAAAACTCCTAGTACTAGAGCGCGCATACGCGCACGCGAACACCACCCCATCCCCCTCTCAATCATCCAAAAATAATACTCATTTGCACTACTTACACACCTATTTAGAAAACCGAAGATAGCAAAACACAGCATACAAAAAGAAAAAACGGCACAAATATGCCGTTTTTTCACTCTTTGGACTTATTTCCACCCATATACTAATAGGGGGAAAATTTAAGGTTTGTGACAGAAGAAGCAATTCAGTGGCTAATCTTCCTCAGAATTAGCCTTCTTCGCACGCACTTTGAAAACAACACAATCCAAGCTCACCTCAAGAGTTTGAAACAAGCCTTGCAAAATTTCGATTTTCGTTTGGGTTGAACTTTGCAAATATGCGTATATGCCAGGAAGCACTTTCACACTCTGTCTGAATTTAGTTTGTTCATTCTGGAGCAATCTTGTCAAAGACGGATCATTCGCTATTTGGCATAGCTCGTAATGATAATTTGTATCCAAGACGAGCATAATGCGTCCAAAGAAATCCTTCCAACTTTCATTCGGTTTGGCCAAGATTACTTCATCCTCAATAGAGCATTCCAAAACTTGTTTGTAAGTAAAATCGCTGGCTTCGGAGGAAAGTGCCAACGTTTCTCTAGCGTGCTGTCGTTCAATATATTCAACTTGCGGTTTCTGCCAAATAGTGAGGGCGCATTGGGTGAGCAACTCACAACGTGCCATCAATTCAGTTTCTGTCCACTTCTCTTGCTCCCCAATGAATTTGTTAATAGGAAGTCCCGAAAAAGCAAAGCCAATTTTAGTATCGGCAGTATCTTTCACGTCAAGTCGCTTAAATTGGAAAGATTTATTGCTATAACTGCTATTATATCCGGTGAGTGTGAGATTAGCAATAGTGTCTAACCACTTTTCGTGGATTTCCTGAAAATTTTCTCCCAATTCCTCTTTCCACTCCTTGCTTAAACGCTGTGGCATAATATGTTCGACAGACAACAAGTGCCCTCCTTTATCTTGCATTTTTGTAATGACAGAAGTGTCTGCTTCATTCGAGAGTCCAAGGCCTGCATTGAGTCTAAAAAAGAGATACACCTTGTTCTTAGGATTCATCTTATAGACATTCTTCGTCGCAAAAGCTTGTGCAAACTCATCATCATTTGGAAATCTCCAAGATTCGCTTTTGTCAACGAGAAGAAAAGAAATGGCCTGCACCAAGGAAACGTGACGCTCATTTACCAACCCTATAGCTGTGTCATAGAGCGTTGCAAACAATCTATTGAGGGCATTGGAAGAAAGTCCACAAATGAAACGGCGGAAAATATAATTTTCCATGACACAAATGATACGAATAACATCTTCAACAAAGATTTTCTTCTCGTAGAAATCGTCAAGAAGACGCATCAAGAAGGGGTGGGAAACTCCAACTTCGAGAAGTGCAAAACGGCGAAGATGCACATTGAGTGGTGTAGAAGAAGTCTCAGCATTCTCAATTTGATAAAGATAGTGTGCAAATTTCGTCATCACGGCTAAGAGTCCCTCTGCGTCTCCTTGCCAATCTTTAGCAAAAGCTTTGAAACGTGGATAAACTTCAGAGATATTGGTCATAGAGCGTGTGCGCGCAGTAAGGAAATCGCGCACAAACAACGTCACAGCATTCAAAGAGTTTTGCTTGTCTTGATCGAAGTTGGCATATTTCTCAATCTTTCGCCAATAGTTGGTATAACATTTAGATTGCAATTTTTCGGGAAGGTTCATCAAGATGAAGTTTCGAATCTTATCACCATCAGTCAGTGCAAGTCCGGTGGAATTAAGAGATTCAAAAATCATCTGCGCGTTATCCTTTTCCTCGAGAGCAATCACAACCACCTGCAGCTTCTTCGAAGCTTCATAGAAATCTTTGATTTCATAGTCTGAAGCCTTGATTTTTTCATAGAAATACAAGAAGTTGCGCGTGATGTTAGAGTTTAAATCATAATTTTCACTCTCACCTTGAAGCAATGCAGTATAGGCTTTGCTATCTTGCTCAATGTGCAAAATGTGGGGTTGGCACTCGTCGCTCTCATCGGTGTAGTAAAAACACTTTCGAGTAATATTATCAAAAAGATTTCTTTTAGCTTCCTTCTCTCCATCCGTAGCTAGACGATGCATAGCCAAAAGCATTAGCGAGACCGTGGTGATGCGCTGCTGTCCGTCAATGAGTAGTTTGCTGAAACCTTCGTTTTTGATGACAATACTTCCGAAAAAATGCTCCTCTTTCGTGCCAATGATGCGACAAAGATCCTGAAAGAGTTGCTCACATTGCTTTTTACTCCAGTTATAATAGCGTTGGTAGACAGGAATTGTATATTGAGTACTATCTCCATCCAAGATGCTTTCTATGTTGTTTTTCTGTATATCCACGATGAGAGGTGTTTACAAATGGACGAACCAATGGAATGCTGAAAAGCTACGATGCCTCAGAGAAACTAATTGGTGCGATTGACTTTGGTGATTTGAGGAGAAGCGAGGAGAAGGTGGCACAGCGAATGGACATCAGCAGTGGAAGAAAGGCGCACACCGAGACAACCTTGGAAAATGCCATCGTGTGCATTGAGTTGGATGCTCTGCAACTGATATTGCGAATGCTGCACAAAAACCTGAGCGATGTCTTGCAACACACTTGTGCTATCGATGCCTTCTACAGAAAGCGTGGCTTCATAGAGATGCGCCGAGGGTTGAGCATTGTCCCACTCCGTGGCAATGATGTTGTTGCCGAAACTCGTTTTATGCTTGAGCGCGACAGTGCAATCACGGCGATGGAGTTCGAGATGGTGGTGGCGATTGATGTATCCCATCACTTCATCTCCCTTGATGGGGTGACAATGGCTACAAAGTTCACAATGATTGAGCACCTCATCGGAAAGCATGAGCGTGGCTTTGCGATCGAGATGTTCCACAAAATTGGTGTCAAGGTTATCTTGCACCTCGAGCGTTTCGGGTTGCGCTTTATCTTTGAGGAAAGGCACAAATCGTCGCCACCCCCACCCTCTTTTGGTCTTTTTGCCGAGAAGGTGCTGAATGTCGAGGTCAGAGAGCACCAATTTTCCTTCTCCTAGAGCAAGATATAAGGCCGAGGGAGTGTCGAACTGATGGAAAGATTTGAGTTTTTGGATGTTGGCGTTGCTGTCTTCCAAATCGTGCGATTTGATGAATTCGCGCAACATCCCTTCTCCCTTGCGCTGACATTCGCGGGCCGCGCGACGCAAAGCAGCTGAGATGCGTCCACGTGCTTTTCCGGTGGTGACATAGTTCATCCAGTCGGACTGAATGTTTTGCGACTGAGAGGTGAGAATCTCAATTTGGTCGCCGTTGGCAAGGCGATGACTTAAGGGTACGAGTCGGTGATTCACCTTACCTCCGATGCAGTGACTGCCAATCATAGAGTGAATGGCGAACGCAAAGTCTAAGACTGTGGCACCCTGTGGGAGAGTCAAGATGTCGCCTTTTGGGGTGAAAACATTGAGTTCGGAGGCAAAGAGATTGAGTTTGATGGTGTCGAGAAGGTCGAGCGTGTCGGGTTGTGGGTCATCCAAAATCTCTTTAATGGAATTAACCCAAGTGTCGAGTTCTTTTTCTTCGACTTGCGCATCAGAGGATTTATATTTCCAATGGGCTGCAAATCCTCCTTCCGCCACGTCGTCCATTCTGTCGGAACGTATTTGCACCTCAATCCATTTGCCTTGGTGCGACATAAAGGTGTTGTGGAGGGCTTGATAGCCGTTGGCTTTAGGTGTGGAGAGCCAGTCGCGAAATCTTGAGGGGTGAGGTTTATAGATTTGTGTGAGGGCGGCATAGATGGCATAGCACTCCGCGATTTCATTGTCGCGATCTTTGGGGCGGAAAATGATGCGAATGGCCAATATGTCGAAAACCTCTTCGAAGGGCACTTGTTTGCGCTGCATCTTCTGCCAGATGCTGTAAGGACTTTTGACGCGCGCTTTGAGCTCATAGTCAATGCCTTGAGCGTCTAGTGCTTGGCGAATGGCAGGTGTGAAATCATTGATAGCGTCATCGCGTTCCATTTTGGAATCTCTCAAATGTTGCATCACGGCATTGTAGTCGTCGGGATGTTCATATTTGAAAGACAAGTCTTCGAGTTCCGTTTTGATGCGGTTGAGTCCGAGTCTGTCGGCAAGCGGTGCGAAGATGTAGAGTGTTTCTCCCACAATTTTATACTGCCTTGAGGGCAGCATAGAATCGAGGGTGCGCATATTGTGTAGTCTGTCGGCAATTTTGACCAATATGACGCGTATGTCGTCGCTCATGGTGAGCAGAATCTTCTTGAAGGTTTCGGCTTGCATGGAAGCACGATTGCCGAGTAGTCCTCCGCTCACCTTGGTGACCCCCTCAACGATGTTGGCAATTTTTTCTCCGAAAAGATTGGCAATGTCGTCGCGTGTGTAGTCAGTGTCTTCCACGACATCGTGTAGGAGGGCAGCGCAAATGGTGGTAGAGCCCATTCCCATTTCTTCACAGCAGACTTGTGCCACGGCAATGGGGTGGAGAATGTAGGGTTCTCCACTACGACGTCGCACTCCTCGGTGAGCGGCCTTGGCGAAATTGAAGGCTTTTGTGATGATTTCCGTCTTTTTGCGGTGGGGTGAGGCTAGATAGGTGTCGATTAGCCTCTGAAAAGCGGACTGGATGAGGACTTCGTCAGACATAAGACGTGAGACGTTAGAGGTTGGACGTTAGAGGGCTGTGCGGTTGGACTAGAAGCTCTAGAAGAACTAGAAACTCTAGAAGCTCTAGAAAAACTAGAAGCTCTAGAAGAACTAGAAAAGCCTAGCAGGAAGGCATCATTTTACGCGGATTTTCTTACCAGCGCGGATGTTGTTGCCAGAGATTTTGTTCATCTTTCGGAGCTTTGAAACCGTGGTACCATTGCGCTCAGCTATTTCGCTCAGCGTATCGCCCTCCTTGATGTTCACCTCCCTTGTCTTTTCCTTTTTGTGCTTATTTTTCTTGCTCGACTTTTCAGTTTTCGACTTCTTGTCGTGCTTGTGTTTCTTGCTCGATTCGCGTTCCTCTTTAGCCTGTGCCTTACGTTCGGCAGCTTCTCTGCGCAAACGTGCACGACGCTCAGCACGCCTTTCTCCCACTGCAACATCGTTGGACTCCGACACGGAAGATGCAGAGGAAACGGAAGGGGCAGAAGTAACAGTAGTTGCAGACGAAGAAGTCGTCACATCGAGAGGTTCCACGATGTCGGGCGCACCATAATTGTAAATAGAATCTCCCAATTGGAGGAAACGGTCGATAAGAGGGAGAGGCATACGAATGGCACAAGGCATGGAGTAGCCTGGGACAACACCTGTGCGGTATTGCGGATTCATCGCCTTGAGTGCTTCAAGGTCTTGTCCGCAGGCACCGGCAATCTGTGAGAGATTGACATCGCGCGTCACCACGACAGTGTCCGTTTCGATGGGCACACGCGTCTTCATCGAAGGAATGTTGTGCTCACAATAGTAGTTCATCACGTAGTTGGCAGCGATGAAGGCAGGAACGTAGCCGCGAGTTTCGCGTGGAAGGTAAGGATAAATTTCCCAATAGTCTTTCGCCCCTTTGGCACGCTTCATGGCTTTGGCAATGTTGGTAGGGCCACAGTTGTAAGCCGCGATGGCGAGTGTCCAATCGTTGTAGCGATTGTAGAGTTCTTTGAGATAGCGCGCAGCTGCCCAACTAGATTTGATGGGGTCGCGGCGTTCATCGACAAGGCTGTTGATGGTGAGTCCAAACTTACGGGCTGTGGGAATCATAAACTGCCACAGTCCGGCGGCTCCCACGCGACTTGTGGCGGTGGGTTCGAGCGCGCTCTCAATGACGGGAAGATATTTCAACT
Source organism: Prevotellaceae bacterium (assembly GCA_905371275.1). Classification (GTDB taxonomy): domain Bacteria; phylum Bacteroidota; class Bacteroidia; order Bacteroidales; family Bacteroidaceae; genus Alloprevotella. The sequence goes on along the minus strand of CAJPLH010000048.1, from coordinate 5,595 downwards.
CCAAAGGCAGTCCTTCGGCTTCGAGTGCTTCTTCAAAGATGGGAATGTAGAAGTTTTGCGCACCGAGCATAAAACTCACAGAACGGCGTAGGCGTCCGGTGTAGGCGTCTATGTATTCTTGCACCACATCGTTGTAGGGCATTTCAATTCTAGTGGGAAGTCTACGCAGGCGATCTTTGTAGATTTCGGGACCTACATTGACATCGGCCACTCGTGTGAGACAAGTGGAATCGATGACCATATATTTTTTGACATACCACGTGTTGAGTTGTGCATCGACGTTTTGTAGCATACCTTCGGTGGGATTCACCTCAGGGTTCGGCACTTGGTCGGGAACAACAAGAGTGGTGGGGGGATTGGTGTGGCTGGTGTGTGCTTGCACCTCAAGCGCCGAAGGCAGCAAGGGGAGTGCAGTGGCGCACACGAGCATATATTTCAAGAAATTCTTCATAATCAAAATTGAGAAAGGAGGTAATCTCCGCAACAGACTGTGTTGATGCAAGCGAATGAGCGTGGGTGGCTAGAACGTAAGCGTAGCACCAAAGCCCATGCTGTGGTTGCGCTGGAGTCCGTTGTTTGTTTCGATGGAAGCAGGATTGAACTGCAACGAAAGGTCAGGACTGATGTCGAAGACCGACAATTGCGCATCTACATAGGCATCGAGAGCAGAGAGGAGATAGACACCAACAAAGCAAATGACGGAGAGATCGCGATAGCGTCTGAAACGGTCTTTACGATTGCGGAACACGGTTTTGAACTGTTCCAATCGGCTGTCAATGTCGTAGGTGGGGGGAAAGAGGTTGCGAAAACTATTGGTGAGCGGATCGTCGTCCATGATGTCGAGATAGGCTTGCGAATAGTCCATATACATTTGCTGATTCCACAAGAAAGCATAGGTGCAACCTAGAAAACCTCCATAGAAGAGGGGGAGTTTCCAATACTTTCTGTTGTAGATTTGTCCACCTCCAGGGAGCACGAGGGAGAGCCAGAGTGCGCGCTGCGGATTGGGAACAAAGGTCTTTTTGAGTTGTCGCTGCAAATCTTGTTGCGCAGCCGTGGTTGTAGCCGTGGTTGTAGCCGTGGTTTTGCGATTGTTTTGCAACAAACTAGTGGTGTCTACTCGTGGTGCAAGACGATTTTCCAAACTATCGAAACGTGCTTTCATAGCAGCTTCGGCAGTGGTGAGGGTGTCTTTGCGTGGCAGACTGTCGCCGACATACAACACAGCATCGGTAGCGGTGCACAACTGGAGAGGTTGCACCGCTAGGGCTGCGCGCAGCGAGGTCTGTGCCACGAAGCAGAGCAGAAATATCAGAAGAAGGCGAGAAAAGGCATACTTCATCGCGCAACGAATGTTTGAGAGAGAGGATGTGAAGAGATTTTATCCCAAACGCTCCATAAGAGCTAGGATGCGCTGGAGTTCGTCTTCGGTGGCGAAGGGAATGGTGATGTTGCCTTTGCCAGCGCGACAGGTCATAGCGACCTTGGTTTGGAACACATTGGCAAGATGATCGCGCACGGGGACATATTGTTCAGCAAGTTGCTGACTACCCTTGATGGTGCGGCGTCCGGACTGCACGTCTTCTCCAGCATTGAGGGATTTCACCATTTCTTCAACTTGACGCACGGAGTAGCCCTTTTCTTGGATGTCTTTAAAGAGTTTCACCTGTTGGGAGGGCTGTTGGAGTCCGAGGAGTGCGCGAGCATGTCCTTGGTCGATTTCGCGCTTTTTAAGTGCCATCTGCACTTGTGCTGGTAGTTTGAGCAGGCGCAAATAGTTGGCAATGGTGGCGCGTTTTTTTCCCACTTTTTCAGAGAGAGCGTCTTGTGTGAGGTCGTATTGCTCGATGAGTTTTTGATAGGCGAGGGCGATTTCGACAGCGTTGAGGTCTTCGCGCTGAATGTTTTCCACCAACGCCATTTGCATCATGCCTTCATCGTTGACCGTACGCACATAGGCTGGGATGGTGTCGAGACCTGCGCGTTGCGATGCGCGCCAACGGCGTTCACCGGCAATGATTTGATAGGTGCCATCCTCCATTTGTCGGAGGGTGATGGGCTGAATGATACCGATTTGACGGATGCTCTCTGCGAGTTCTTCGAGGGCTTCTTCGTCAAACTCCACGCGTGGCTGGTTAGGATTGGCCTTGATGCTGTGGATGTCGACTTCGTTAATGCTCGACGAACCGCTTGTGCTTACTTCTCCTGTGGAGATGAGGGCGTCTAGTCCGCGCCCGAGGTTGGGATATTTCTTTTTTACAGCCATTATAGTTGTGTCGCGTTAGTGGGAATGGAACGCTGCGGCGCGATGCTCTGCGAAGATGCGCTCAGAGGGTTTGCGCTCAGTGGTTTTGTGCTTGGCGGAAGATTGCACCGCGAGGGGGAAGATGCGCCTTAGGCATTGTTGCTGGGTGCAGCGGTTTTCTCGCGATCAATGATTTCTCGCGCAAGGGAGAGATAGTTTACCGCTCCGATGGAGTCGATGTCGTAGAGGAGTGCAGGAATGCCGTGCGATGGTGCTTCGGAGAGTTTGACGTTGCGCTGAATGACGGTTTTGAACACCAATTCTTGGAAGTGTCTTTTGACTTCGTCGTAGATTTGGTTGGCGAGTCGCAAACGTCTGTCATACATAGTGAGAAGGAATCCTTCGATTTCCAACTGTGGATTGAGTCGCATTTTGATCATGCGCACGGTGTTGAGGAGTTGGGTGATGCCTTCGAGTGCGAAATACTCACATTGCACAGGGATGATGACCGCATCGGCGGCCGTGAGTGCATTGACGGTGATGAGTCCGAGTGAGGGACTGCAGTCGATGAGGATGTAGTCGTAGTCATCTTTGATAACCGCGAGCATTTCTTTGACCACAAACTCGCGTCGTTCCATTTGCAGGAGTTCCACATCGGCTCCGGAGAGTCTGACGTGCGATGGCACGATGTCTAGTCGTTCAACATCTGTGGTGTAGATGTTTTCTCGAATGTCCTGTTGTCCGATCATGGACTCGTAGACAGAAGTTTCGATTTTTCCAACGTCCACTCCCAGTCCACTAGACGCATTGGCTTGTGGGTCGCAGTCAACGAGGAGAACTTTTTTATCGAGTGTGGCTAGCGAAGCAGCAAGGTTCATTGCCGTTGTGGTCTTGCCTACTCCTCCTTTTTGATTGGCGATGGCTATGATTTTTCCCATAGGTTTGACTGATGATGAGTGGAACAATAGAATTATCACCGCAAAGTTAGCAAAAAAATAATTGTTCCACGCTGTTTCACGCTTAAAAAAGTCAGTGTGTTGTTGTAATGTATGTGGAATGTAAGCGCAATGTTTGTGTGAAGTGCTGGTGAGAATAGGGAAGGATTGAGAATGTGGTTGTAAAACCAAACGCTAGTTTTAGCACGAAACTAAAACTAGCGTAAGATATAGAAGCGAAGAGCTTAGTCGGCGGAGTCGCCTTGGTAACTTCTTTCGGAGAAAACAAATAGAGGTAAAAACAAGTGAGCTCTTGATAAAGCACGATTCGTTACATCCCAACCAAAGTCAGGGATTCCTCCACCAATTAGGGGAGACATAACCATTGGTGGATTATCCTTAGGATTCCTCTTTCTGAATTGACTATTTTCAAGCTTATCAAGCCATTCTTCTCCAGTCAAATTAGGAAATTTAGGATATTCCTGCATGATATAAACTGATGCACGATTGATATAAGCAGGTCTACCCCAAAAGTATCCTCTAACACCAGCATTAACTCTTCGAGCATTTGCAGGAACAGGTACATCTGAATCTGCGGCAGTCAACGTTTCAGAAGCATAAAGTCCAGAAGCCGGAATCCGACGCTCTACCTTGTTTCTGAGATTATTGGAATCTGCCCAAAACCTATGACTAGAAAGCGAAATGTCGTCATATAGGGGTGTAAAGAGATTACCTACCCAATACTTTCCTAAATAGATAGAAGTAAGATGCTGATGAACAACATTGCCTTGAGCATTTTCTACTTCATATTTAATGACACTTAAACCCGGACTTCTAAGGTAAGATTTACTATCGTCTCTATTACCTGTTATACCATGGCCTATCAATCGATAAGCAACATACTTACCGTTGGCTTGTGGGTTATGCGGCACAAAAGTCATCGTTCTACGACCATAGGAAGAAGAAACAGATTTATTGTCAGGGTTTAAGAGAGGGTGCCCCATTGAAGCAGTACCATTATGAATCCATAATCGACCTTGTTCATTTTCCACCCCCGTTTGTATAGCTAGATGGCCACTAGAACCAGTGAAAGCTACATAATAGAATCCAATACCAAGCAGATTGATATATCCGTCTTCTATCATTTTAAATCTCTGCTTCGTACCATCAGGCAATGTAATGTCTTTGCCATTGATGAAATCTTTCGCAACCTTCCAGTTTACCAATGGTGTTTTGTCATCATCGTGAGTATTGACAAAACCATTTCCCTGTTCATTAACTGGATATTTCGCTAAAAAACCAAGCACTTGGAGTGGCTGCGTATAAAATTCACAATTGAGGGTAAATGATTTACCAGAAGTAAGGGTATTCACAGTACCCATGATGGGTACAATCCTATAATTGGGCTTAGTGATCTCATTTCCGGACATATCTTTAACATCTAAACCGAACACATGGGTCTGTGCAGTCTTCAATGCAGGACCACTATCGCGCCAGTTAAATCCACCTGTAGTGCCATCGGGCATCACCCAAATCACAAGAACTTTAGCATGATTAAAACTATACGGATTACGAGTATTGTTCTTTTTAAGAGTGAGCCTATTGGTAAAAATAAAATCCTTTGTACGATATAGGTCATTCGCAATGCGCATGTCTAAACGAGTAGCAGATTGGAATGTTCTCTCGAAACGTATATCGTTTCCCTCTAAGTGAAACTCACCTTCAAAATCAAGTGCATTACTTGAAATGCGGAGACCACTTATACTTAAATCCTCCTCCATATTATTGCGCATGGTCACCAAGAAGAGGACCCCTTGAGGGTTGAGCACTACTTTTTTATTAGCATTGGCAAGCATCATCTGAGAAGTAGCGGCGTCATACTCCAAAGTTTCCCAACCAGAAACATAGGGAATGGGCATCTCGATGTTTTGAGCAGCAGCAGCGTCACTCAAATCTATTTGCTTATACAAGTTATCGTGCATACGAATAGTACACGTGCTGCCATCTTCAGACACTTGGGTATGCCCCCCAAGAGCTAAACGCACTTCAATCTCGTCTGAAAGTGTGAACCCAGCAGACAAAGGAATACTCAAATAGTCTTTGATATACAAGTCGGAAAGTTTGTCGTAGCGCCACTCTGAATAGTCATAATACACTTGAGTTGGACGATTCCTGGCGCGGACAACGGTCAACAACTTTACTGTAGGATGAAGTTTGATGAAAAGCTCACGATTCAACTGCCCTGTTTTCTGAGGAACATTAGTTGGCTTAGCATTATCACCAGTCATTTTGACTTTTCCATCAATGATTTTGTAGTTGAAACTAAACGTTTCATCAATAGCACCAGCACGTGTTTCACGAGGGTTGTCGACTTCTCCCAATTCTTCAGCTTGAACTGCACCCAACCCCGCGCTC
>CAJPLH010000047.1 GCA_905371275.1 Prevotellaceae bacterium | reverse complement strand
TGTTGTCTGCTTACATTCGACGGTTTGTTTTCATTAAAACGACGTGTTGTTTTCACCAAAATGACGTGTTGTTTTCACCAAAATGACGTGTTGTTTTCTATGAACATTCTGATGTGGAAAAACTCCATAACGAAACGCAAATCAATAACCAAGATTCCGAAATGTAAAAATACCTATAATCTACGAAACACGCGCGCACGCGTATACACGCTATACAGGAGTTTTTATGTTTTTGCTGTCACAAGTGTCACACGGTCATTTGTAATATCTTGTTTTTCAGATTGTTACGGGATCATCTGTGGTATATCTTAACAAATAAGCGTTTCAATCGAGGAAAATATGCTGGAGAAGAAAAAGAAATAGGGCTTTTTTTCGCTTGAATAGCTCCCCAAATTGGCGTTTTTCCACCAACTTTTTCTCCGTGTGTGACACTTGTGACAGCAAAAAAACAACATCGCTGTTGGAACGCGCGCGCACGAACGCGTATGCACGCGCGTGGAGAGAAGCGCAATTGAATTATCGACTATACCTTGGGGGACACCTACTACGACTGCACAAAGCCATTTTACACATCCACAATGATAGATGGAGATAGCAAAACAAATGATACTCAAAATTAAAATGTCACTTTTCCGCGTTTTTTTCACTCTCCCCTCCCCTTTCCACCCATATACCTAGTAGGAGGACAACGGCACCAAGCCTGCATTCTGACCTGCATACAGTTATGAAACACGCATTTGATTTGGTCAATTCCACATTTTTGGTTACTTTTGTCAGATATACTATTCTCACTTGGATGAAAGTTCTCATTGTAAACACCAGCGAATCCACAGGAGGTGCGGCCGTGGCGGCACACCGACTCATGGATGCTCTCTGCGCTAATGGCGTGGAGGCCGCAATGTTGGTGCGCAATCGTTCCACTAGCGACCCTCGCGTTTATGCCCCCAACAGTCGTTGGTGGCTCAAGTGGTGTTTTCTCTGGGAAAGACTCGTGATTTTCTTTCATCTGCGCTTTTCGCGCCAAGGACTTTTTGCGGTAGACATCGCCAACGCAGGCACAGACATCACCTCTCGCCCCGAATTTAAGGCGGCCGATGTGATTCATCTGCATTGGATTAATCAAGGTTGGCTCTCCCTCAAAGGCTTGCAACGCATTCTCCAAAGCGGAAAGCGCGTGGTGTGGACGATGCACGATCTTTGGCCTGTGTCGAGCATTTGTCACTATGCCGAGGATTGTGTGGGCTTTCACGATGAGTGTGGGCACTGTCCGCTACTTCCTCAACCTGCGCACAACGATTTGTCTCACCAGGTGTGGCAGCGCAAAGCAAAGGTTTACCGACAAGGCCACATCACATTTGTGACCTGCAGTCGTTGGTTGGGCGAACAAGCGCAAATGGCTCGTCTGTCGCAGGGGCATAAGGTGGTGAGCATCCCCAATGCCATTGACACGACGGTGTTTCGTCCCCGAAATTGTAGCGAAGCGCGCCAAAAGTTGGGACTCCCCACGAACCCAGAGTTGAAAATCGTGCTTTTCGTGGCGCAACAAATCACAAATGTGCGCAAGGGTGGTCCTTATCTGATTGAGGCTTTCCAAAAATTGTTGGCAGCGCATCCCCACTATCGCAGCAACACAGCCTTGCTTATCTTGGGGGGGGCAGCCGAACAATACACTTCTGCTTTTGACGTACCGGTTTTTCCGGTGGGCTATACCGAAGATGTGGATCGGATAGTGCAGATTTACAATGCGGCCGACTTATTTGTCATTCCTTCGGTGTCCGACAATTTGCCAAACACCATCATGGAAGCTTTGTCCTGCGGAGTCCCTTGCGTAGGATTTGCAGCAGGCGGCATTCCCGAGATGATTGACCATCACACCAACGGCTATGTGGCGCGTGCGCAAGACACGCAAGATTTGGCCGAAGGTTTGCATTGGGTGCTTCAAGCAGATGCAGCCGTGCTTCAGCAAGCGGCACTGGAAAAGGTGCACCGCTGCTATTCCCAACAGAGTGTGGCGCAACAATATCTCGCCATCTACCAAGGAAAAGAACTAGAAAATCTAGAAGCTCTAGAAGACCTAGAAGACCTAGAACCTCTAGAAAAGCTAGCCCCTCTAGAAAAACCAACCTCAAATATGACTTTCACCATAGCCACGGTTTGCTTTAACGCAGCCGACACCTTAGAGCGCACCTTGCAGTCAGTGCGCGAGCAAGACTATCCTCACGTGGAGCATCTCATTGTTGACGGAGCCTCAAAAGATGCCACGCTCAACCTCCTGCACCTGTGGGAAAAGCAGAGCGAAGAAAGCGAAACTCCCCACAAGTTGGTGGTCGTTTCAGAACCCGACAAAGGACTCTATGACGCGATGAACAAAGCGCTCCGACTAGCATCGGGCGATTATGTGTTGTTTCTCAACGCAGGCGACTGCTTTCACACCTCAACCACCCTCAGTGACATTGCGCGCAGCGTGGCCGAAGCGAATTATCCCCCACAACAGTTGCCGGCAGTGCTTTATGGCGATACCGATTTGGTAGACAACGAAGGGCAATTCCTTCGTCACCGCCGTCTTTCACCCCCAGATAAATTGTCGTGGCGCAGCTTCCAACAGGGAATGCTCGTTTGCCACCAAGCCTTCTTCGTGCGCGCCGATTTTGGACGTGAAATCAACTATGATTTGTCCTATCGCTTTTCGGCCGACTACGATTGGTGCATCCGCATCATGCAGCGCGCAGAAGCCGAGTCCCTCCCCCTCCACAACACCCACCTCATCGTGGCCGACTATTTGGCAGAAGGGATGACGACCCGCAATCACCGTGCATCTCTCAAAGAGCGTTTCCGCATCATGGCACACCATTTCGGACACACCAAAACCATTGCGCAACACGCCTGGTTTGTGGCACGCGCTCTCCTCAAACGATAAACAACTCTTCCTCCAATTCTCCTCCCCCATATCCCCTTTCAGTATGAAGATAACGGACAAAGACACGGCGTGGTCGTGGGCAACCGACCGATGTGCGCGGCGCGAATGTTGTCGTTTCGACATCGAACAAAAGTTGCGTGAGACACCACTCTCTGCAGCTGACCGCGAACTGGTGCTCGATGCGCTGGAGGATGAGAAATACATTGACGCTGCACGCTATGCACGCGCTTTTGTGCACGATAAATTGGCCTATGACCGATGGGGACGACTTAAAATGCAACAAGCTCTGCGGTTGAAACGCATCCCACAATGCGACATTGCCAATGCTTTTGCAGAAATGATAGAACCCGAAGCGTACAAAGAAGCGCTCCGTGGGGTGATTGCCACCAAATTGCGCTCACTGCGCTTCGATGCTTCTGACAAACAAGCGGTGTTTGCGACTTCTCAAAAATTGGTGCGTCACGCTGCCTCTCGCGGATTTGAAGCGGATTTGATTTTTTCCGCCATTGATGAGGTTCTCAAAGGTACTTTGGAAGAAAACTGATATTTTCTTCCTCTGGGGCAAGATAGTCGTTAGCAACATTCATAAAATAACGCTCATATATATGCGTAAAAACAATATGCGTAAGATTCGACATTTTCTCCTCGTGTTGTGCGTGGTTGCACTGGGCAGCGGTTGGGTTTCCACTGTGTTTGCGCAGACAGCCATCGATTTGCACACGGGACGCGTGACAAAGGCTAGTCCCAACGAGAACCCGATGAGCAAACAGCGCATTATGGCGCGCGACCGTGCCTTGGCGACACAAGATTCGCTTGATTACAACGAAGCTGTGGCGAAAGCCTTCTTTTTATTGCGCAAAGACTCACTGTCGCAAGCGCAGCACGAACTAGAACGTGCGTTGCGCCTGCGTCCGAAAGCGGAAACAAACGCTGTGTTGCGGCTGAACCTTGCCAAAATCTACTACTGGCGCAAACAATGGCGCGATGCTGACCGCACTTTGCGTGAGGTGAGAGAGGATTTTGCACAGCAGTTGGCACAAAAGGGAAATGTGAAAACTTCGCTTGAGACAGGTACCAATGAAAATTTGCAATCGCTTCTCAACGAAACTTGTACGTGGCAGCACAACACGCTTTATCAACTGGGGAAATATCAATCGGCATCAGACAGTATAGAGGCTTTTTTGCAAAAGAAACCAGAACTTTCTCCTCACGAGGAGATGGATGTTTGCACCCTCTTGGGGGATTGCTATTTCGCACTCAAAAAATATGATGCAGCCGTTGCAGCCTACAAACGTACGCTGAAGATAGAAGCGAATGCCTTCGAAGCTCTGCTGCCTATGGCTCAGGCATTGCAGGCACTTCACCGCGAGGAAGAAGCCCTGATGTGGCTCAACTCGGCGTTGCAATATGAGAATTATGAAGAACCGCTCGTGGCGCGCGCAAAATTGCACCGCGCAATGGCAAATGAAGAAGCGGCGCTGGCAGATTGGGAGGTGTTGGTGAAAGAAAATCCTCAAAATCTGCAATATCAAGTGGCACGCGCTGAAATGCTGTTGGCGGTGGGTAAGAAGAAAAAAGCCAAAGATGCGGTGAAAAAATTGCTCCACGCTGGTTTTCCTCACAGAGAATTGCCTGCGCAGTTGCAAGAAATCAAATAATACGACTAGTTTTATCTATTTATATGCGAGTTATCTCTCGAATTTTCTCTCATTTTTTTCCAAAATACTTCCTCTCGATGCTGGTGGGGTTGAACTGTCTTCTCCCGATGGCGGCGCAGTCTTACCTTGTTCCTTCACCTCAGCGCGAAGTGCGCGCGGTGTGGTTTTGCACGCTGGGGGGAATGGACTGGCCGGGGCATCAATATGCGCAAACGGCTTATAAGGCAGAACTGCAGAAACAACTATTGTGCAAGACGTTTGATGATTTGCAACGGGCAGGCATCAACACGATTCTCTTCCAAACGCGTCTGCGCTCCACAACGGCTTATGCTTCGCGCTATGAACCATGGGATGGTGCTTTCTCTGGCACTCCAGGAGTGGCACCGCCTTATGATGTGCTGGCTTTTGCGGTAGAAGAAGCGCATCGTCGCGGCATGGAGTTGCACGCTTACTTGGTGGCTTATCCCATCTGTTCGGTGGCTTTGGCAAAACAATTGGGTAAGAAGTCGCTTCCTGCGCGCCGTCCCGACTTGTGCGTGCGCGCCGGTGACAAGTGGATGATGGATCCGGGCAGGCCTGGTACGGCTGAACACATTGCTGCGATGGCGAAGGAGATTGTGGAAAACTATGAGGTGGATGGTATTCACCTGGATTATATTCGCTATCCCGAAAAGGAGATTCCTTTTAACGACAGCAAAACATATGCGCTCTATGGACACGGACAACCGAAAGCACAATGGCGTCGCGAGAACGTGACGCGAACGGTGCAGAAAGTGGCTGAAGCGGTGCGAAGTGTGCGCCCGTGGGTGAAGATGTCGTGCTCTCCGATTGGGAAATATGCTGATCTTCCGCTTTATCAATCTTTTGGTTGGAATGCGCGCGATGCGGTGAACCAAGACGCGCAGGGGTGGTTGCGCGAGGGATGGATGGATATGCTCTTCCCGATGATGTATTTTGATGGAAAACATTTCTATCCTTTTGCCGTGAATTGGCAAGAACATTGTAATGGTCGACCGGTTGTGCCGGGATTGGGCATCTATTTTCTCGATGCGCGAGAGAAAGACTGGGAGGTGCAACGCGTGGTGCGACAAATCAATTTCACGCGACAAATGGGGATGGGTGGACAAGCGTATTTTCGCAGTCGTTTCTTGCTCAACAACGTGAAGGGGCTGCTCGATTTTGTGACGGATGCTTATCAACAACCGGCTTTGTCTCCTGCAATGACGTGGCTAGACAGCATAGCTCCTGCGAGTCCGAAATGGAAGTCTGAAATTGTGGGACAGTCTTTGCGCTTCTCTTGGCAACCTGTTGCGGACAACACTCCGGTGGTGTACAACATTTATCGTCTTTCTCCTCGTGGTGCGCAGTTGGTGGCTCATCATTTGCGCAACACTTCTTTTGACTATACTCCTGCGCTTCCAACACGGCTACACGATGTTTATGCCGTTGTGGCAATGGATGCTTACGGCAACGAATCTTCTCTTCCTAAATATCAACCTTATGCGCCTTCTTCTCCTCGTATTGTGGGCTTGCCTTCCGCTGTCGCTCGCAGCAGAAAATAAGGATTTTTCCTTCCACAAAAAAACAAATAGGGGTTTCGTCGAGCACAAAGCGGAAACTACGACTGAGGCTTCCACCATTGCTGTTCCTGAGGGTAAGACCTCAATGGCACAGTCTGTGGTTTCGGGCGATTTGAAACAAACGTATCTTCTGGGTGCTGGACTTAATCACGTCTATGACAGTTATTTGTCTCCACTCGACTACAAGGGGAGTGCGTTTAGCTTCACTCGCATCGGCGAACGAACGCTGGAACGTGGGCAGGGACGATGGAGTCAGATGACTTTTTTCGATTTCTACGCATCGCATCTCACCAATTCTTCTCAAACTGCGACAACGTGGGATGGTGAATTGCAACTCAACTATGGACAACATTATCATTGTGTTGCGCTCCCCACGTGGAATCTTGCGGTGGGTGGTTTGCTTGGGGCGCACGTGGGGGGAACTTACAACACGCGCAATGGTAACAATCCAGCACAAATGCGCGCTGCTATCGATTTGTCGGCTTCAGCGGTGGCTACGCGTCAGTTTTCGCTGTGGAAAAAACGCTGGACGTGGCGCACACAATGCGACATTCCTCTGATGGGAGTTTTCTTTTCTCCCCATTATGGTCAGTCGTATTATGAGATTTTCACGCTGGGACATACGGACGACAATGTGTTGCTGTCGCATCCCTTCAATGCTCCCTCACTGCGGTTAATGACTACTTTGTCTATTCCTTTCGGTCGCAACAGTTTGACCTTCGGCTACAAGGCTGATATTCGACAAAGTACTGCGCACCATCTGGATCGTCACGCTTGGCAACACTCTCTCCTCATAGGTTTTACCACAACATTGCAAATTCCGAAATAATGATGCGTTTCTGGTTTTCTACGCAACGACAGCTCACTGCACTCTGTTGTTTTCTTTCGATTTTTCTTGCAAATTCCTGCATTTCTTCTGAAGGATTTGGTACTCGTCCGAGAGATGACTTTGAATCGCTCTGGCGCACTATCGATCGCCACTATTGTTTCTTTGATTTCAAACACAAAGAATATGGTTTGGACTGGAACGAGGTGCACGAACGCTACCGCAAACAGATTTCGGACTCGATGTCGCCGCAAGCGCTCTTTCAGGTGTTGGGGAAAATGTGCAGCGAGCTCCGCGATGGACACGTCAATCTGTGGTCACCTCAAAACACAGCTCGCTATACGCGCTGGTATGAGGCTTATCCTGTGAATTTTAGCGACAGTTTGCTGCGACGCGCTCTGGGTTCTTCCGATGAGTATCGTTTGGCTTCGGGGATGCAATATAAAATCTTTGATGATAATGTGGGCTATCTTCGTTGCGCTTCATTTGATATGGCACTCGGTGCGGGAAATCTCCATGAAATTATGCGTTATCTCTCCACTTGTGATGGACTGATTGTGGATGTGCGCAACAATGGCGGAGGTTATCTCACCTCAGCTGAAACGCTCGCGGCTGTGTTCACCAACGAAGAGAAAGTTGTAGGGTATATTTCTCACAAAACAGGTCCTGGTCACTCGGATTTTTCTACTCCTAAACCCATTGTGCTGCAGCCAGGGAAGGGACTCCGTTGGCAGAAACCAGTTGTGGTGTTGGCAAATCGTCGCACCTACAGTGCTGCGAACGCGTTTGTGATGTATATGAAGGCTTTGCCGAATGTGACTTTCATGGGCGACCAAACAGGAGGTGGCTCGGGGTTACCTTTTTCTTCAGAACTTCCTGGAGGATGGAGCATCCGCTTTTCTGCAAGTCCTATTTATAATGCGAAAATGCAACACACGGAGTTTGGCATCAAACCCGACATTGCTGTGGGGATTACTCGCAAAGATTATCAACAGGGTGTAGACACGATGCTGGAAAGAGCAAAGGCTTTTTTGAAAAAGCAAAAGCAATGAACGGAACGCGCATTATTAGTTGTATGAACTAAGATTAGCGCACTATTGTTTTTGCACACGAACGTGTTTAACCAAACGTATCACGAAGTTGCGACCTTTAGTTGTTCCCTTACGAATTTCAGGTTTTTCGGCAAACACAAAACTATATCGTCCTTCATCGCACAGATAGCGTATTTTTTTCCCTTGCACCTCAACATAAATTGGGGTGGCACGGATGCTTTCTAGCAATCTATTTACAGTTTCTAATGCCTCGCCGTTGAAATTTCTCGCGAGGATGGCTGCTTCTTCTTTCGTAGGAATACTCCAATTCGATTCACCATCTTCCTTGTATTCCGCGGCATAATTCACTGCATCATTTGCTCCTCCCTCAGTGGAATTGGCTGATTCCGAATCTTCTTGTTGCTCTTTTGCCAACAACATCACATCTGCTTCTGTGTCTGTGATGCGATGCACCGAAGCCACCAAGAACTTTCCTTTCCAAAGTGTGCCCACTTGTGGAAAACCTACCAAATTTTCCTCACTAGGGAGTTTAGGATGAGAAGGATTGGGATGCGGTTTAGGCTCAACAGGAGAGGGAACGTTGGGTGGAACGGGCACATTCGGTTGCAATTCATTGGACTCGCCGCCACCAACAACCGATGAATTGCTACCAAAGGAGAAGTGTTGCTCCACAATGGGACGCCATTCTGCGGCTGTGAGATTTCCCGCCAAAGTCAAATGCTTGGCTTCGGCTTGAAATGCCCCCAAAAAGCGATAAGGCGTGCCAGCCGTGAGCGGTTGTTCAAGCGTGTAAGCATAGTTTTGTTCTTCATCGTGAGTGATGAGTGCAATCGTGGCCACGGTGCGTTCACTCGTCGTGGGAAAAACATAGCTTTGTGGAACAACCCAATCGCCATTTTCAGCACGTTGCGCAGTCAAAGTCACTGCATTGGGTTGCTCATAACGTCCTTCCCAATTGATGGCACCATAAAGTGAAGAAAGACGCACACGCACCTGTTCTACTTCTTGAGGAATCTGCGAAAGACGAAATTCCACCGCACTCATCGTGTGTCCTAAGATGATGTCTACAGCGTTGCGTTTCTTCCCCACTTCCACTTCTGCTTCTCCGCGCATCAATGCAATTCCAGTGGGTAACTGTGCACCAGCGGATGACGCGGTGGAGACGACATTAGCATCTAGAACGCTATGACTAATTGTACTTTTCAGCGTGACACCTCCGTTGGGGAAAATGTAGTTGCCAACTCCTGAAAATGCCACTAATCGATATTTACCTTCGCTGAGCGATAACATCAGTTTATCTTCTGATTTTGTAAGACGTTGGTGCGTCACATAACTGCCATTCTCAGAGAAAGCAACAACATCTATGGGAAGCACTACTGCTTCTTTCGAACTAGAACGCGTATAAATCGTTACTTTGTGGGGTTTTGTCTGTTGTTGAGGTTCATCCGGGAGTTCGATGGTGCCGCAACCAGCCATCAAAAAGCAAAAGAAAAGCAGCAGTCCACAAAAACGGACTTTGCGCAACATCAAAAAAGGAAAATGGAAGTGTGCCATAGCCATAGAAAGGTTTACGGTGGTTAGAAATTAGATTTCGGTAAAGAGCAATAGCATCTTCGCTGCAGAATTACAGGTTTCACCAACGAGAAACATATGTGCATCTGAGAGAGAAACACCATCAGTCTTTATCTAGTACTAGTGAGAAGTCTTGTTTGAAAGCAAAAGTAATAAACCCAACCGAGATAACCAAATCAAATACAGAATTTTATTGCATTTCGATTTTGAAAGTGCACAGCTTGAAAGTTGGTGAAATAGACTTTTATTTTGAAGCTACAATTGAAAGTACGCACTCCCATCTTGAAAGCAAACTTCAAAAGAACATTGAGAATCTCCTCTATATACACTAAAATGCTAAGCAGGCTTAGAAAAACAAGGCAGGGAAGTACCTCAAAATCAAATTAAAGTTGTAAATTTGCCACAGAGTGTATAATAGGGTTGGGTATCCCTCATTATGCAACACCTTATGGACGCAAATATGCGGACATTTTCGACGAAATAATCCATTATAAAAGTATAAGATGAACGTTATTACAAAGACTGTCTCCCTGCCTGATGGACGCACCATCAGCATTGAGACTGGTAAGCTCGCGAAGCAGGCCGATGGCGCAGTGATGCTGCGCATGAACAACACCATGCTTCTCGCTACCGTTTGCGGTGCCAAAGACGCTGCCCCTGGCACCGATTTCATGCCGCTCCAATGTGACTATAAAGAAAAATACTCCGCTGTGGGTCGATTCCCCGGTGGATTCACCAAACGCGAAGGTCGTGCTGGCGACTACGAGATTCTCACTTCTCGTCTTGTTGACCGCGCCCTCCGTCCTCTCTTCCCCTCTGACTATCACGCTGAAGTTTTCGTCAACATCACCCTCTTCAGTGCTGATGGCGTAGATATGCCCGACGCTCTCGCTGGTTTTGCTGCTTCTGCAGCTTTGGCTTGCACAGACATTCCCTTCGACGGCCCCATCTCTGAAGTTCGCGTAGCTCGCATCAACGGAGAATTTGTCATCAACCCCACTTTCGAACAACTCAAAGGCGCAGATATGGACCTCATGGTCGCTGCTACCGAAGAGAACATCATGATGGTGGAAGGTGAAATGGACGAAGTGCCCGAAAGCGCTCTCCTCGAAGCTCTCAAAGTGGCTCACGCTGCTATCAAACCTATGTGCCAAATCCAAAAGGAACTCTCTAAGGAATTGGGTAAGGACGTGAAGCGCGAATACTGCCACGAGGTGAACGATGAAGACCTCCGCGCACAAGTGAAGAACGACTGCTACCAAAAGTGCTACGACATCACGAAGTCTGCACTCGAAAAGCACGAACGTTTCGATGCTTTCGAAGCTGTTCGCGAAGAATTTAAGGTGGCTTACGCTGCGGCTCACACCGAGCTCACCGAAGATGAACTCGCTGAAAAGAACGCACTCATCGATCGCTACTATCACGATGTAGAAAAAGACGCAATGCGTCGTTGCATCCTCGACGAAGGTGTGCGCCTCGATGGTCGTAAGACTACTGACATCCGTCCTATCTGGTGCGAGGTGAATCCTCTTCCCGGTCCTCACGGAAGCGCTATCTTCACTCGTGGTGAAACACAAAGTCTTTCTACCACTACCCTCGGTACGAAGCTCGATGAAAAGATGGTAGACGATGTGCTCGACAAGAGCTACATGCGCTTCCTCCTCCACTACAACTTCCCTCCCTTCTCTACAGGTGAAGCTCGCGCTCAACGCGGTGTAGGTCGTCGTGAAATCGGTCACGGTCACTTGGCATGGCGCGGTTTGAAGGGTCAAATCCCTGCCGACTTCCCTTACACTGTACGTGTAGTGAGCGACATCCTCGAGTCTAACGGTTCTTCTTCTATGGCTACCGTTTGCGCTGGTACGCTCTCTCTCATGGATGCTGGTGTACCCTTGAAGGCTCCTGTGTCTGGTATCGCAATGGGATTGATCAAGAATCCTGGTGAAGACAAATATGCTGTACTCTCCGACATCCTCGGTGACGAAGACCACCTCGGTGATATGGACTTCAAGACCACGGGTACGCTCAAAGGTTTGACCGCTACGCAAATGGATATCAAGTGCGACGGACTTTCTTACGAAATCCTCGAAAAAGCACTCGCACAAGCTAAGGCTGGTCGTGAACACATCCTCGGTGAGATGATGAAGACTATGGATCACCCACGTGAAGACTACAAGCCTCACGTACCTCGTATCGAAGCCTTCAACATTCCAAAGGAATTCATCGGTGCTGTCATTGGCCCTGGTGGTAAGATTATCCAAGGTATGCAAGAAGAAACTGGTGCTACCATCACCATCGAAGAAGCAGACGGCGTAGGTAAGATTCAAGTTTCTGCTCCTAACAAGGACAGCATCGACGCTGCAGTAGCTAAGATCCGCGCTATCGTTGCTATCCCCGAAGTGGGTGAAGTGTACGATGCCAAAGTTATCAGCATCATGCCTTATGGTTGCTTCGTAGAATTCATGCCCTCTAAGGAAGGTTTGCTCCACATCTCAGAAATCTCTTGGAATCGCCTTGAAAGCGTAGAAGAAGCTGGTATCAAGGAAGGTGACAAACTCCAAGTGAAGCTCCTCGAAATCGACCAAAAGAC
>CAJPLH010000046.1 GCA_905371275.1 Prevotellaceae bacterium | reverse complement strand
ATATGCCAGACGTTGGGCGCTAGGTGCAGGATTGGACGTTTTCACCTTGCCTTATGTGAAACAATTGCAGAGATTTTCGCCTGACGATGGAAAACATCGAGCGTTTTCGCCTATTTCTTTCGGTGTTGCTTTGAAACACGAAAGTTTTTATGGTAGACTCTCGAGCTATATTCACTTGGGTTATTATATTTATCGCGAAACGGGAAGATTAGCTTCGAGCGATGAACTGCCTTATTACGAACGTGTGGGTCTTCGCTATCATTTAGGAAAAAGAAAAGAGGAACTCAAAGAAATGGATGCACGGGGAGCGTGGAAAAGAGAGGTAAGGAGCAGAAATAGAGGAGTGAATTATAGTGGAATTACCTTCAACATAGGGATAAAAGCACACAAATTAAAAGCCGACTTTGCAGAAATCGGCATTGGTTGGGATTTTTAGGCGATTATCTCGGGATTATTGCGTATCTTTGTCGCATAATCTCTCACCTTTTCTAAAAAATCCAATGAAGTTTTTCAGCAAACTCTGTTTGGGAGCCGCATTTATTGCTTTTTCGCTCCCGATGATGGCGCAAACTGCTAGTTGGCGCAAGGGGGCACTCTATCGTCTCCAAGCCACAACTTCAGGACGCGTGCTCGATGTTTCGGGCACAACAGCCATCACCGCGTCAACAGATGCACAACGCACACAGCAATACTGGACGATTGCTCCACTTTCTGGTTCGTGGCGCATCCTTAATCCTTTTACCCAACAGGCTTTGCGCCACAATGGTGACCGAGTGGAAACCGGAGAAATCAATGGTTCTGACGAGAATCAGTTGTGGAGCATCGAACAATCGCCTGCGGGTGTGGTGCTTGTACCCGCAACACGTCGCGACAAAGCTGTCGGTTTGGACAAAAGTGGACACTTTCACCTCGTTGATTTGGCGAGTTTGAAGGGAAAACAACCTCAACTTCGCGCTGTTGCGGCAGGTGTTTCGGGGTTTGACGATCAACAAACTTATCGTTTGCGTCTTGTCAACAAACCAGGTTTTGTGTTGGGTAACGGAGAAGTGGCTGAAAATGGTCGCCCCATCTTGGTAGAACCTCAAGACTCTACGCATCGCGGTCAATACTGGTCGGTGAAAATGCTCGATCTCAACCGCCGTGTGGTGGAAAATGCTTATTTTGTGCAACATTTTGATGATGGCGGCAACAATGCTTCGATTGACTACTTGTTGCAGTGGCCGGCTTCGCTGAGAAATCCCGGAAATGCGCAACTCACCATCCTGCCTGTTCCTGGACAAGAAGGTGCTTTCGTCATTGCTTCTTTCAACAAAAAGGAGAAGATGTTTGCGTTGCGCGGAGATGAAATGAAAATTGTGCCACTCAATCTCAAAGATTCCACAGCTTGGGTGGCTTTTGACGAGGTGAATAAGCCTAAAATCAAATCTCCTTGGTGGGAAGATGAAACCATCTTTGCGCTCAATCGCTTGCCTGCGCACACCACTTATCAACCTTATGCGAGCGAAGCAGAGATGCTCAAAGACAAGACTTTCTACAACACTCCGTGGTCTGTACCCGTGAGCGAGCGTTATCTTTCGCTCAACGGCACGTGGAAGTTTCATTTGGTGAGCGAACCCAAACTTCGTCCCACAACTTTCTTCCAAGAAGGCTTCGATGCGTCGAAATGGGATAACATTCCTGTGCCTTCCAACTGGGAGATGCAAGGATATGACCACCCTATTTATTGCAATGTGGAATATCCTCACGCTAACACCCCTCCTTATATTATGGCGCGTCCAGGATACAACGATGGGGGTGCGAACTATGGCATCAACCCTGTGGGTTCGTATGTGCGCACATTCGATTTACCCCAAGGATGGTCGCAACAACGCACCATCATCCACTTTGCAGGGGTATATAGTGCCGCAATGATTTGGATGAACGGACACTTTGTGGGCTATCGTCAAGGGGCTAACAACGTGAGCGAATTTGATGTGACGCCTTATCTTCGCGAAGGTGAAAACCGTCTTGCGGTACAAGTGTTCCGTTGGAGCGATGGTTCTTACTTGGAATGTCAAGATATGTTCCGCATGTCGGGTATTTTCCGCGATGTTTATCTCTTCAACGTGCCCACAGCTTACGTGTTTGATCACCAAATCACCACTTCTCTGCGCAATAACTACAAAGATGCTACCTTGCAATTCAACTTCGATGTGAGAAATCCAAGTGCAGAAAAGCAAGATAAGCAATTGGATGTGAAAGTTTTTGACCCCAAAGGTAAACTCGTGGCGAAAGATTTGCTGCAATTCACGGCAGAAGCACACAGAGATTCCACTTTTAGTCAATACCCCCTCAATCTTGACGTCAACAATGTTGCCTTGTGGACGGCTGAAACACCTCAACTCTACACCGTGCGCTTCGTGCAACGCAATGGTAACGGTGCAGAAGAGATGGCTTGGAGCACAAAAGTTGGCTTCCGCGAAGTAAAACTGCAAGGTTCTCTGCTCTATGTTAATGGAAAGCGCGTCTTGTTGAAGGGAGTAAACCGTCAAGACACCGATCCTAAACTTGGTCGCGCGGTAACGAACGAAACGATGCTCCGCGACATCTTGTTGATGAAACAAAACAACATCAACACCATTCGCACCTCTCACTATCCCAACAATGCACGCATGTATGCGATGTACGATTACTATGGTTTGTACACCTGCGATGAAGCCGACCTCGAAGACCACGCTAACCAAAGCATCTCCGACCTCAAAAGTTGGATACCCGCCTTCGTTGATCGCATAGATCGATTGGTGAAACGCGACTTCAACCACCCTTCTGTCATTATGTGGAGTTTGGGAAATGAAGGAGGAAACGGAGAAAACTTTGGAGATTGCTACAACCACGCCGTCAAACTAGACAACACGCGCCCTGTTCACTACGAAGGTACGCGCATCCACCGTCCTTTTGGTGGAGAACGCTTCTCGGATATGTATTCCAAGATGTATCCCGACATGAACTGGATGAGCCAATACACCAACAATATGGATAAGCCGATGTTCATCTGCGAATATGCGCACGCCATGGGTAATGCGATGGGAAATTTCGGAGCTTACTGGGATGCCATCGAAGCGAGCAACTCTTGCATCGGTGCTGCCGTGTGGGACTGGGTGGATCAAAGCATCTACGACCCCAAGGAGATGAAACAAGGCATCTATCGTCTGCACACCGGCTATGACTATCCAGGACCTCACCAAGGAAACTTCATGAGTAATGGTATTCTTCCAGGTACTCGTGAGGAGAGTGCAAAACTCAAGGAGGTGAAAGCTGCACACCAATTCGTGAAATTCCGTCTGGCGAACGTAGATATGCAAAAGAACACCGCGCAAGTGGTGGTGCGCAACGGATATGCCTTCACCAACCTCCACGATTTCGACCTCCACTGGACGACCCTGCGCAATGGATATGTGCAAGGCACGCGCAAAATGACCCTTCCCCCCGTAGCTCCTGGAGATAGTGTGATGCTCACCATCGCACTTCCCAAAGTGAAACTCGCGAAGGCAAAGAAAAATGGCGAAGAATGGATGCTCAATCTCTATGCTTTCCGTCGTGCTGCCACTCATTGGAGCAACAAGCAGCACGAAGAAGCGATGAAACAATTCGTCCTCTCTCAACGCGCTCCCTTAGCTCAAGCACAATCTCTCGCTGCAGAAGTCAAAGAAGTCCGCAACGGCAATGAAATTTCCTACACTGCCGACCAAGTGCAGCTTACTTTCGATGCCCAAACTACTGAACTCAAGAGTCTTCGTTGGGGAAATCGCGAAATCCTCGGTCAAGGTCTCAACCTCGACTACACCAACTTCCGCTTCATTGAGAACGACCGCCAGTCTAACACCAACAATAGTATGACCGCAGCAGGCAAAATCTCGGCATCTCGCACGGCTGATGGTTATCAAATCCTCACCAAGCGCACCGGTTCTTTGAGCGATATGACCATCGTCTACACCCTTCGTGGTGGAAACGTGGTAGATATGAACGTGCAGTTTGATCCGAAGCGCGGCGACCTCCGTCGCACTGGTTTCCAAGTAGGTCTTGACAGCACGCTCCAACACATCAACTACTGGGCTCTCGGTCCTTGGGAAAACTATAACGACCGTCGTGATGGAGTCACCGTGGGACGCTATTCCACCACTCCCCTCACCTCGATGGAACGCTACATGAAACCCCAAAGCACAGGCTACCGCTATGAACTCCGCGAAGCCACTTTCACTGACAACAAAGGTCGCGGTGTGCGCATCGAAACCGAAGGTGAAGTGGGATTCTCTGCCCTCCCCTTCAGCGAAGAAGATTTAGCGCAAGCCAAACACACTTGGGAATTGAAGAAACGTCCCTATCTTGTGTTGCAAATGGATGCTACTTATCGCGGTGTGGGTAATGCCTCCTGCGGTGGTGTAGACACCATCAAGCCCTTCTGGGTGCCACAACAATCACAATCCTTCCGTTTGCGTCTAACCCCCGTCAATTTGGTAAAATAAGTCATTCAGTAGCAATTACAAAACACAAACACTCTCGTAACTTCTTACGTTGACTCTCTTTCCGCGGAGTTGCCTTCTTTTCAGGAGCGCAACTCCGCTTGTTTTGTATAGTTCTCCTCTCCTCCACCCCTCCCCACTGCCGAAGAGGGGGAAAGCGAAACTAGAGTGTCCAAGATGAAAGCGTGAGTGTTTGCTCAACACGCTGTTCCACAGCATCAGGGAGATTGTGGAAGAAGTTGATGCCGGTGAGTTTTTCAAGCGCGGAGATGCTCACAGCGTGTTTCCCCATCTCTCGGGGAACACCATTCTTACCATAGTTTTTGTGTTCCACCCAAAAGCCAATGCTGCTGTAAACTCCATTTTTCACTTTGAGCAAAGCCATAAAATAGTGGTGAGGAACGGGCATCTTCCCATTGGCAGCGTAGCCAAAGGAGGAAAGCGGAGTGAGGGTGCCACCTTTCACCACATAGAGGGTGTCAGCAAAGGAGGGATTGCGTCCTAAATCTTGTACCAGGCTTTCAAGTCCTGTCCAATACTTTTGGTTGAAACTAGACAATTGCGGACTCATATTTCCCATATAAAAAGTTTGGTCGTTGGCTTCTCGCGAAAAAAGACGATCGGCGGATGCCACCAGATGACCGTGATCATAACCGCGTCCGAAGGGGAGATCGCTGGGGATAGCCCAATCCGTGGGAAGTTTTGGGTCGCGAGGATACTGAGGTTTGATTTTATAGTTCTTGCGTCCTACAGTTTTGGAACGTGTTTGTGCATCAAATCGGAAGGCAACCCAACGAGAATGATAGGATTGAGGAAGATAGGCATAGGCATAGTTGACGATGGAATCGCGCCCTTGTGGGTTGGCTACGCGGTGAACGATGAAGAGTTCTCCATTTTCGCCCGTGAGTAGTGGCATCTCCATCCGTGCAGCATCCTCGCGTTGTTGTGCATTCAGTGGCAACGCAGGACTAGGCGAAGGATTGTTGGGAGAAGGCTGTGGATTAGGTTGGGGGGAGGGTTCTGGAGAGGGCTTAGGCGAAGGCTCCGGAGAAGGTTGAGGTTGCGGAGCCGGAAGATCGGGTTTTGTGTTATCTTCCCAATGGATATTAGGATTATCTTCTCTTTCGCAAGCGGAGAAAGTGAAACAAAGCGCGCAGCAAAGTGAAAATAGAAGGATAAAACGTGAAGTCATTGCGTGAAAGTTTATACTGTTCTGTGGGAATATGGGAGAGTGGAGAAGAGAGTGCGCTTTTCGCTAGATTTATTATTTCTTTCTAAACCTCCATCGACCTTCGAAATTTCGGCCTTTTCATCTTCAGAGAAGCAAAATATCTACTGAAAAAGGCAAAAAGCTGCATCTCAATATGGATAAGCAAAGTTAGAAAAAAACAGAAAGATTCGCCATCACTCTCGGCATATTTCGCACACTAAGGCCAGTTTTTTAATGTTTCCTCATATTTTCCGCAATTTCGAAGCCTGCAAACTGCGTGTGTTCCAACAATGTTGCGTAATTTTGCCGAGTAATTATCTACATATCCCTAGAAATAGCAGTCAACTCTTTTAGATGAAGCACTTTTTTCTTACACTCCTTGTCCTTGTTTTGGGAGGACAACTCCACGCTGCGGCACAAAAGAAAATCCTTTATGGTGTAGCCTTCTATAATGTCGAAAATCTCTTCGACACCACACACGACCCTGGCAAGGATGACCACGAATTTCTTCCCACTGGTTCTTATCAGTGGAACGAACAGAAGTATCAAGCCAAACTCCACAATATGTCGCAAGTCATCAGTGAGTTGTGCACTGAGGTGGAAAACACCAAAAACCCTGCAGGTGCTGCTGTGGTGGGACTGAGCGAGGTGGAAAATCGCCACGTTCTCGACGACTTGCTCCAACAACCCTCTTTATCTAAACGAGGATACAAAGCTGTGCATTTTGAAGGTCCCGACCGTCGCGGCATCGACGTGGCTTTGCTCTACAACCCAAAAGTTTTCCACCTAGAATCGGCTATGCTCGTGCCTTTCGTTTATCGCGATTCGCTGCAACCGGATGTTGATTTGGGATTCTACTGGGACGCTGACGGAAAGATTCAACCCCATTCCAATAAAAATGGGGAACTCATCGGCGACACCACCTACATCACTCGCGGTTTTCTCACCGTTGGCGGACGCTTGGGAGATGAAAAATTCTTCTTCATCGTCAATCACTGGCCTTCTCGAGGTGCACAAAGTCCTGTGCGTGAACGCGCAGGCTACCAAGTGCGCAAGTTGAAAGAAGCACTTCTCCAACAACATCCTGGTGCGCGCATTGTGATTATGGGTGACCTCAACGACGACCCCAACAATGCCTCTGTGGATGCTCCCGAGGCGCTCGGTGCTAAACATCAAGCAACGGACGTCACTTCGCCCGACGATCTATATAACCCTTGGTGGGATATGCTCTACAACAAAGGCATCGGCACGCTCTACTACCGAGGTAAGTGGAATCTCTTCGACCAAATCATTTTCTCTGCCGGACTCCTCGACAAGTCGCAACCCACGCGTTTGCACTTGCTCACCAATGCGGTCTTCTCTCGCGACTATCTCCTCCAAGCTGAAGGTAAATACAAGGGCGCACCCAAGCGCACCACAGCCGGAGGCACCTGGATCAATGGCTACTCCGACCACCTTCCCACGCAGATTTTCTTGGTGAAAAATGCGAAGTAAAACTCTTTCCTGTGGAGCAAAGACGCTTTGATTTCCACACCCCTAGACACAGATAAACAGAAAAGGGGCATTCCCCCTCCAACTTCCAACGACTCATTAGCTCTATGGCACAGAAACCCTCTATACCCAAAGGTACGCGCGATTTCGGATTCATCGAAATGGCACGACGCAACTACATCTTCGACACCATCCGCAGTGTTTACCGCCTTTATGGTTTTTCGCAAATCGAAACCCCTGCGATGGAAAACCTCTCCACCCTCATGGGGAAATATGGTGAAGAAGGCGACAAATTGCTCTTCAAAATTCTCAACAGCGGAGACTTCACGCGCTCTGTTTCCACCGAACAATATGAAGCAGACTCCGCAGCTGCCCTTGCCGCTAAGTTTTGCGAGAAAGGATTGCGCTATGACCTCACTGTGCCTTTTGCACGCTATGTGGTGCAACACCGCGAAGAACTCCAACTTCCCTTCAAGCGTTTCCAAATCCAGCCCGTTTGGCGCGCCGACCGTCCTCAAAAAGGACGCTATCGCGAATTCTATCAATGCGATGCTGACGTGGTGGGTAGCGATTCTCTTCTCAACGAGGTGGAATTGATGCAAATCGTTGACGAAGTGTTCACACGCTTTGGCATCCGCGTTGCTATTAAAATCAACAACCGCAAACTCCTCACCGGTATTGCAGAAGTGCTCGGAGCTGCCGACAAAATCGTGGATATCACCGTGGCCATCGATAAACTCGACAAAATTGGTCTCGACAAGGTCAACGAAGAACTGCTGGCTGCCGGTCTGTCTGCTCAACAAGTGGAAACGCTGCAACCCATCATCTCTCTCTCTGGCACGAATGCCGACAAAATTGCAACCATGCGACAAGTATTGGCTGCAAGTGAAGTGGGATTGAAAGGTTGCGATGAACTCGAATTCGTGCTCAATGCGCTTGGAGATTCGCTGAAAAACGTGCTAGAACTCGACCTCACGCTTGCACGCGGTTTGAACTACTACACGGGGTGCATCTTTGAGGTGAAAGCGCTCGATGTCGAAATTGGTTCCATCACGGGCGGTGGACGCTACGACAATCTCACCGGCATCTTCGGACTTCCGGGACTCTCTGGCGTGGGTATCTCCTTTGGTGCTGATCGCATCTACGACGTGCTCAACCAACTCGAACTCTACCCTGCCACTACGGCCGCAAGTGTGGACCTCCTCTTCATCAATTTCGGTGAAGCAGAAGCAGCGCACTGCTTGAAGTTGGCACGTGCCACTCGTGAAGCTGGCATTGCCACCGAGGTGTTCCCCGATGCTGCGAAGATGAAGAAGCAAATGAACTATGCCAACGCGCGACAAATTCCATTTGTGGCGCTTGTGGGAGAAAGCGAAATGGAGCAAAATCTCATCGCACTCAAAAATATGGCCACAGGCGAACAGCAACAAGTGTCGCTCGAACAACTCATTCAGCTCATTCAAGCTCAATAAATTAAAACCTAATCTTTGTCGCTGCAAGGGGACACATTTCCTTTGCAGCGACAATTGGCACAATACATTATGATAACCGCCGAACAACTCAAAGCCCTCCAAGACCGCGTGGAACAACTCCACCGCTACCTCGACATTGAAGCCAAGATGATGCAACATTCCGAAGAGCAAATTCGCACCCAAGACCCTGCGTTTTGGGACGATCGCGCTCGTGCGGAAGAGCAAATGAAACTCGTGAAAGGATTAGAGAAATGGATCAATGGCTACAAAGAAGCGAAGTCTATGACCGATGAAGTGCAACTGGCTTTCGAATTCTACAAAGACGAGATGGTCACTGAGGAAGAAGTGGATGAAGCACACGCACGCGCACTGGCGGCTATCGAAGATTTGGAACTCAAAAATATGCTTCGCCAAGAGGAAGATGCTATGTCTTGTGTGGTCAAAATCAATTCTGGCGCAGGCGGTACCGAAGCGCAAGACTGGGCTTCGATGCTCATGCGTATGTATCTGCGCTATGCCGAAGCGAGTGGCTACAAAACCACCATTGCGAACTTGCAAGACGGTGATGAAGCCGGCATCAAAACCGTTACTTTCGAGGTGGAAGGCGATATGGCTTATGGTTTTCTCAAGAGTGAAAACGGCGTGCACCGCTTGGTGCGTGTGAGTCCATATAATGCGCAAGGTAAGCGTATGACTTCCTTCGCTTCGGTCTTTGTCACCCCCTTGGTGGACGACACGATTGAAGTTTTTGTCGATCCTTCTAAAATCAGTTGGGACCTCTTCCGCTCTGGTGGTGCTGGTGGTCAGAACGTCAACAAGGTGGAGACGGGTGTGCGTCTGCGCTATCAGTATGTGGATCCCGACACCGGCGAAGAAGAAGAAATCCTCATTGAAAACACGGAGAGCCGTAAGCAGTTGGAAAACCGCGAAAATGCCATGCGCTTGCTCCGCTCTCAACTCTATGACCGCGAATTGCAAAAGCGAAAGGCGGCTCAGGCGAAAATCGAAGCTGGCAAGAAGAAAATCGAATGGGGTTCTCAAATTCGTTCCTACGTGTTTGACGATCGCCGCGTCAAAGACCACCGCACCAACTATCAAACTTCTGACGTGAACGGTGTGATGGATGGTAAAATCGATGGTTTCATCAAGGCCTACTTGATGGAATTTGCCGAAAATCCCGAATAAAGAGATTACTCTTCTTTGCAATTCATTGGATGGAGTAGCCATATTAGCTTACTCAAATGATTTCCTCGCGCGCGTACGCGCACGCACACATACAGGGATTTTAGTGTTTTTGCTGTCACAAGTGTCACGTGTGACACTTGTGACAGCATTTATTTTTCTGAATTTCAGCGTTTAACGAGGATTGAACAACGCCAATTTGTACCCCATTTCGTGTAAACTCGTTTTTCTCTCCAAAACGACGGCTTGTTTTCTATAAAACAACGTGTTGTTTTTCATAAAATGACGTGTTGTTTTTCACAAAACGACGTGTTGTTTCTACTCACCTATTGCAAGTGATGAATTGAAAACTCTTATCCCTCAGAAATTCAAGAGATTAGACCAAGAAGTGTGACACTTGTGACAGCAAAAAACACAAACTCCTGTAGTATGCGCGCGAGGAAAACAGTCCTTTTTTGTTCGTGTGTTTTTCTTGTTCTCCTCCCAGAAAATAGTTCTAACTTATGGCTCTCGAAATTGAACGTAAATTTTTAGTTGTGGGCGACTATCAATCGGTCGCCACTGAACAGGTGCGCATCACGCAGGGGTATCTGTCAGTAGACACAGGACGCACTGTCCGCATCCGCCGTTGGGGCAACAAGGGGTTCATCACCATCAAAGGTGCTTCAAGCGACAATGGGCTCTCGCGTTTGGAGTGGGAAAAGGAAATATCTCTCGAAGAAGTGCAATTACTCCTCCCCTTATGTTTGCCTGGGGTCATCGACAAAACGCGCTGGCTCGTGCCGTGTAATGATTTCACCTTTGAGGTCGATGAGTTTCACGGTGACAATGCTGGTTTGGTGGTCGCCGAAATAGAACTACCCTCTCCGGACACCTCTTTCAATAAACCCGAATGGCTCGGACAAGAAGTGACTGGCGACAGACGCTATTATAACAGTCAACTCACTCAACATCCCTTCTGCACGTGGGATAATCATTAGACCTTAATCCCCAACCGGTCATTAAACTTTTATTGCGCAACTCATAACAGTACTACTCACTATTCTTTCCAAAAACGACTGGTGATGTCTTCGCTTTGCCCATTTGTTTCATAGCGATAGAGTCGCTGATTGGTGGAACGACTGTTGAGTGAACCACACTCGGCGCGCCACGATCCCACTTTGACGTAGGTGGGTGGAATGTGTTCGGAAAAAAATGTGGGAAGTTGGTCGCGACCACTATACCAACCCGTGTGGAGATGAGGAAATTCTTCGCGAATTGTGGCCAAAAGCGTCAATACACTGCGCGGATCGTTGTCCCCTCCCATAAGCGAAAGGCACGTGATGGAGTTGCCATAGTGGGAAGCTAAGGCACGAAGACGCTCCAAGGTGAGTTCTTCGCCATTGTCGCCCCACAAATAGGTGCTGTGACACCCAGGACAGGCACAAGGACAGCGCGAGAGGTTGATGGCGAGAGTGACTTCGTCGGGAAATTCTTGGAACACAATGTCGTGATTGACGTATTTGAGCATAGAGGAATACCTAAATAGGTGAGAAAAATAAGCCACGCTTGAAAAGAGCGCGGCTTATTTTTGTTATGAATGACCAATTGGGGATTACTTCTTAGACATCACCGCATAATATCTGCGTTCGGCTTCGCGCTGGCGGTCGATGGAGAAGTTGGACACACGTTTGAGATAACCAATGATGCGTGTGAGATAGTCCACGTCTTGACTCTCGCAGTGCGGGCATTTGGTGAGATATCGCTTGTCGATGTGTCCGCAGTGGTTGCACAGCGTGTTGGGGATGTTGAAGGTGAAATAGTTGCAACCCTCTTGTGCGGCTACGCGGAGGAGATGACGATATTGTGCTTGCGACAGATGCTCCTCGAGGTTGCAGTGGAGCGCGCTTCCGCCTGTGAGATGGTCGATGTAGCGACGACCGTGGAGACGGAATTTCTCGATGGGGTCGATGTTTTTGTTTTCCACCACATAGAAATAGCTGTTGTAGCAATCGCGAGGCACATAGTAGCCATCGGCTTTGTCCCAACGTGCGTGTTTCACTCCCACGTTTTCAGCAGGAATCATTTCGCAGTTGAAGAGGAGGTCTTTAGAGCGATATTTCTTGTTGTAGTGCTCGATGAGCGAGAGGATGCGTTCCACAAAGTTAGCATACTCCTCGTTGTCGCTGATGGTGATGCCCAAACTTTCTGCAGCTTCCACAATACCGTTTACACCGATGGTGAGATATTGGCGCTTGATGTTGATGTAGCCAGCATCGAAGAGGGGGAGAAGTCCGCGTTCACGCATCCAGTCGAGATTGGCATTGTAGGCCATTTGCGCCTTGTGCATAAGGTCGATAATGCTGTCGAGATATTCCACGTAGTCGCG
>CAJPLH010000045.1 GCA_905371275.1 Prevotellaceae bacterium | reverse complement strand
CCCTCGTCCGCTGCCGGAAGATGTTTTCTTTGAAGGGAAAGACGGACTTTGGCACAGTTGGTGGCATGCTGGAGCTTTTTCGGCTCCTACGCGCGACAAGTGTATTCAACTCGTTGAAACCTCTTTGAATAAAGCGCGAGAGGTTTTGAGTAAAGCCGACTTGCTCATTCTCACGCTCAGCACAGACCACGGATATTTCCTCAAAGAAGACTTACTGTGGGGAGATTTGGTGGCAAATTGTCACAAGATGCCGAGCACGATGTTTGAGAAAAAGGTCTGTGCCTTAGACCAGATGGTGAATATGTGGGAATCTCTGCTGCCTTATCTCAAAGAAGCCTTCCCACAACTTCGCATCTTCTGGACGGTGAGTCCTTACCGCTACGCACAATATGGGATGCACGAGTCGCAACTTTCTAAAGCGCGGTTGCTCCTTTTGGTGGATCAGCTCATCCACTCTCGCGTGGCGAACACTTCACCGGAGATTACGGAGAAAGCGCAACGTGAAACGCTCCTTCAATCGCTGGCGACTTTAGCCAATCCTCGTTTTGAAGAACGATATGCGCAGCAACCTTCAATATCAGAGAAAATCTCCAAAGACTCAGTTGGACCTCAATGGCAATTTTATTTTCCTGCTTACGAGATTTTACTAGACGAACTCCGCGACTACCGCTTCTTTGCTCCCGATATGTTGCACCCTTCAGAACAAGCGGTAGACTATATATGGGAAAAATTCACCGCAGCAACCTTTTCTCGCGAACTTCACGAGTGTTCCGCAGAATCAGCGTCTATCAAACAGGCTCTCTCTCATCGTCCGCTCCATCCCGACAGCGAAGAATACCGTAGGTTTCAAGCTCAAACTCAACAACGCATCAAGGACTTCAGCATAAAATATGGATTTAGTCCGAGATAGAACAAGTATATATACAATATTCACCTTCCCCAAACAGAAGAAATGACTCATCTTTCTCAGAAATATGAGTCATTTCTTTTTCTTTTGTCACCTGTACAAAGCAGAATAAAGAGGATAATTTATACCAACTAGCGCATCTAAGGCAAAATATACAAGAAAAATATATTCCCAAAATAGAATAACATACAACACTCTATTACAACAAATTAGATTAAACGATAGATACTACTTTTGCAAAAACAAATATCTTGCACAACAAAAAAAAGCCACAGAAAATTTGGAAGGAATAGTCTTAATCTGTACCTTTGTAATACTAAAATGACGACTTTACTTAGCAAAATAGATTACAACACATCAAAATACAAATTTTTCCTGCATAAATTTTCAGCAGAAAATTAAAACAAACACAACATGCCATGATAAAGCCAATGCTATCTGTGAGAGCAATGCTCTTGATTGCAATGCTGACTGGTGGAGCTGGTAGTTTCGTACCAGCAACACTACAAGCAGCAACTTCAAGTGTACAACAGAAAGCCGTTCTCAAAGGACGGGTGATTGACACTACAGGTGAACCCGCTGTAGGTGCTTATGTCATCGTTGTAGGTGCTGGCACCGGAACAACAACTGAACAAAACGGAGCAT
The DNA here is from genome assembly GCA_905371275.1 of Prevotellaceae bacterium. GTDB lineage: Bacteria > Bacteroidota > Bacteroidia > Bacteroidales > Bacteroidaceae > Alloprevotella. The sequence goes on along the minus strand of CAJPLH010000045.1, from coordinate 10,742 downwards.
TCACACTCAAAAATGTAAAACCTGGTTCTACCATCAAGGTTTCTCTTATCGGTTACAAGTCTCAAACTGTGAAATGGGACGGTAGTTCCGAACTAAATTTCACGCTTGAGGAAGAAACTTCCAACCTCAATGAGGTAGTGGTAACCGCGATGGGTATTACCCGTAAAGCAAGTTCGTTGACTTATTCTACTCAATTGCTTCGTTCCGACGAGTTGATGAAGGTGCAAGACCCCAACTTGGTGAACAGCATTGAGGGTAAGATTTCTGGTGTTACCATTACTCCCTCTGCCGGTGGTGCTGGTGGTGCTTCTAAAATAACCCTTCGTGGTAATAAATCAATTTTAGGTAACAACGCTCCGCTTATTGTTGTGGATGGTGTTCCTATGACCAACAACGTGCGCAGTCAAATTTCTGGCACAGGCTTCGCAGCTGAAGGCAGAACAGAAGGTTCTGACCCCCTTTCAATGATTAACCCAGATGACATCGAATCGATGAACATCTTGAAAGGTGCTAACGCCGCAGCCCTTTATGGTTCTGCTGCTGCGAATGGTGTTGTGATGATTACGACAAAGAAAGGTAAAGAAGGAAAACTCGATGTAAACTTTACTTCGAACATTACTTTCGACACTCCTCTTCTCACACCAAACATTCAAAATGTTTATGGCGGAAATGACGGTCATGCTCTCAATGTACATAGCTGGGGTAATAAGTTAAGTGGTGAAAGTGGTGGATACACCATTCACGTTCCTAATGGTGGAGATATTCAAGGTAACGGCCGAGACATTCATCTTCGCAATGCAGCAGGAGACGATGTGCGAGATTTCTTCCGTACTGGTTTTACGGCTAATAACTCAGCATCATTGTCTGGTGGTACAGAAAAGGTTCGCACATATTTCTCTTTTGCTAATTCTCACTCAGATGGCATGATAGAAAGCAATACTTATAATCGTAATACAATTGCTTTCCGTCAAAACTATAAATTGTGGAATCGTGTTTCCATTGATGCCAATGCGAACTACGTACAAACAAAGACACAAAACCGTGTTGGTGGTGGTGTTGCTGGTAATCCAATTTACGACCTTTACACTATGCCTCGCGATGTAGACTTTGGATACTATCGCAATAATTATATAGAAGAGGGCAAATGGCTCTCTCAACGACAAAACTATTATAAACTAGCAAACGGAAGTTACACAGCATCTATAGGTCAAGCAGAACTATCTGGTGCATTACAAAAGTGGGCATTCCAGTCTCCAGGTAAAAATAACCCTTATTGGTTGCTCAGACAGAATAGAGGCATAAATCGTGAAGACAGATTCTACGGATCATTGCAAGGAAAAGTAGACATCTATGATGGTTTGGCTTTCCAAGCTCGCGTCTCTTTAGATCAAACCAAATATAACTCAGAATCTAAGCGCCATGCCACTACATGGGATCCAGCATCAATGAATGCCTATGGTCGTTATTGGCTAACCAATAGTCGAACTAGTGAAATCTACACAGACTACCTCCTTTCTTATAATAAACAAATCCAAGATTGGAGCGTTTCTACAACCGCAGGTTGGGTGGGTCACGTCATCAAAGGAGAAACAACCTCTACTGATGCACCAGCTACGTTTGATATGACCAAGAATGGTATTATGACGGAGCTACCTACCACAATCAATCATTTTGAACCAAATGCAGGAGGGCCAAGCGTCACGAACTCCTCACATAGCAGTAACTGGGACAAGGCTGCCCTCTTTACGACTCAATTCGGATGGAAAGAACGCGTATATTTTGATGCGTCCTATCGTCACGACTGGTATCGCACCTTCCGCCAATTCTCTTATCTTGGCACAAAGGATAACTATGGTTATTTCGGATTTGGTGCTAATGCCATCATCTCTGAGTTGTTGCAACTCAAAGATTCCTATATCAAATACCGCTTAAGTTATTCAGAAGTAGGTAACTCTATCCCTAATGTGGTGATGAATGCTGTTTCATACAATCCTCGCACTGGAACCTACACCGTTGGCGGTAGCAACTCTTTCGATCCTATTCCAGAGAAAACCAAGTCGTTTGAAACGGGACTTGAAATGCAATTTTTCAACAATCGACTCAATGTAGATGTTACTTACTATAACTCTGCTATGCACAATCTGTATCTCAATGTGCGCGGTACAAATGGTAAGTCACAACCAGTCAATTCAGGACGCATTCGCAACCAAGGTTTTGAAACAACAATTGGTTACGATTGGCAAAACATCCTTCCTGGACTTCGTTGGAAAACTAGTATGAACTTCTCATACAACTTCAACAAAATCGAACGCACTTATCGCGACAAGAACGGCTTCTCTCAAGACCTTCCTCTTGACATTGCAAATGGATTGCAGTTGAAGTATATCGAAGGTCAAAAGTATGGTAATGTATACGCTAGTGACTACACTCGTTGGGCAACAAATGTATACCAAACAGAAGTAGAAAAGGCTAGTAATGTATACAACACTGCTGGAAATGGTAAATTGATTCATAAGGCTGGTGACATCTACGTAAACAGTAATGGTACACCTTCCTTTGACGGAAATAGCAAGACCATTTCAAGCTCTGGACGTGTACTCACTCAACCAGGACGTAAGTATGGTCGTTTCTTGGGAAATATGAACTCAGATGTTCAGCTCTCTTGGAGCAATACCTTCTACTACAAGAACTTCTCGCTCTACCTATTAATCAATGGTCGCATTGGAGGTAAGGTGATTTCACTCACCGAAAGCTACCTCGATCGCTTAGGTCTTTCAGAACGCACCGCTCAGGCACGTCTCAAAGCAGAAAAGGAAGGTATCAAAACAACGAGTGGAGCCCCTGGTATGTATATCAATGAAGGACGCGACATCGTTCCCATCAAAGAATACTATGAGGCTATCGGTACAAACGATGCTTCAAGCTATGTATACAATGCCACAAACTTCCGCGTGCGTGAACTTTCATTAGGATATACTTGGCGCAACTTGTTTGGTGAAAACAAGAACTTGAGTGTTTCTGCCGTAGCCCGTAACCTCTTCTTCATTTACAGAGACGCCCCTGTAGATCCGGATATCTCACTTTCAACAGGAAACGGTTTGAATGGATTTGAAATGTTCAATATGCCTTCAGCACGTTCTTTCGGCTTCAATGTGAAACTCAATTTCTAATCTTCGACGATCATGAAACTTAATCTATATATAGCCTCTGCACTTGTCCTAAGTGCTTGCAGCTTGCAATCCTGCCTAGATTATGATAATCCAGGAGCAGAATTTAATGCTTTGCAAACCCAAGAAAGTACTGAGAAGCATCAAGGAGATGTTGACAAGATTGATTTCTCCACTCTTCCTACTAAAGAACAAGTGGCTGAAGCACTCGATGCACTTAAAATCAATTTGGGTCAAAGTAAAACAGCACAATACTATTTAAGAGGGGGTAAAAATGGACAAACTCCTGTTTCTCATGCCTATCAATTCCAATATAATCTAGGTGTTGATGCTTATGCACAATATCTAGTAGTGCCCCACAAAGATTTTCCTTACAGCAACACTACATTAACTTCTTCATACAACATCTCTGAGAAGTTTAATGGCGGTCCTCATGGAGGATACGGAGGTGCCAAAAATGCTTTGATGGCACTTCTGAACCACCCGATGATTGACCGTGTTCCTGAATTAAAGGCTATCAACCTGCTTTACTACTGCCTTGCTGCTCAAGAAAGAGCAGATCTTTCAGGACCTTTCAGTTACTTAGAAGATAAGCAGAATTCTGAAAATCCGACGATTTACAACGACGTGCCTACAATTTATAATGGTATCGTAAACAATCTCAATACGATTGTAGCATGTCTAAAGAACTACGACACTCGTCCTGATTGGTATAAGCAAGAAATTGCTAAGGCACTCAATAAGTACAACGTAACCAGTAGAGCAAAACTGCAAGGCAAACCAGGCATCGAAAGTTACATTGCATTAGCAAATTCGCTCAAATTGCGTATGGCAATGCACATCGTAAAAGTAAACCCTGCACTTGCAAAACAATGGGCTGAAGAAGCTGTAGCCTCTGGGGTTGTAGAACGCGTGGAAGATCAGCAAGGTATTTTTCAATTGATTAGTGATTTTACTCATCCACTTGTGGAAATAGCCAATAGTTGGAACGACACCCGAATGAGTGCATCATTTGAAAGTCTTCTGATGAGTTTGGATCATCCAACCACAAAATACTTCTGGAAGAAAAATAGTTTGGATATCAAAAATCCACGAACAGGAGAAGTGCTTGAAAAAGACCAACGCATCGTAGGCATCCGCACAGGTACTCGAGTAAAAGATGGTCAATCTCCCGAAAGCAATGAATACGAACGCTATTCTACTTTCAATTCTGACCCTCTCGCAGAAGCTCCTCTCTATTTTGTCAAGTATGCTGAAGTTTGCTTCCTCCGTGCCGAAGGTGCTTTGCGCGGTTGGAATATGGGAGGAACAGCCGAACATTTCTATAATGAAGGTATTCGTAATAGCTACTTTGAAGATCCTGAGAATTTGAGTTATTCTGAGTTCCCACAATACATTGACGAATATCTCAAGAAGGAGAAGCCTACAGCCTACGTACAAAAAGACCCTATGGGTGGAGAAGATTGGCCATCCGTCACAAAAATTGGGGTTAAATGGAACGAAGCCGACGACCGCGAAGTGAAACTCGAAAAGATTATCACCCAAAAGTACATCGCTCTCTTCCCCCTCTCTACAGAGGCTTGGACAGAACTCCGTCGCACAGGTTATCCGAAGTTATTCCCAGTACTCAACCCTGAAGATGGTGACGGAACACTTGATAATGGTGACGTCATCCGTCGTATCCCATGGCTACCCACAGACCCTCAAGGTCAATCTATCGTGGATCGCAGTGGATTGCACGCACTCGGTGGGGCCGACTTCCAAGGTACAAGATTATGGTGGGACGTAGCTGCTCCAAACTTCTAGTATAATCATACCCTGTCCTTAATTTCCCAAATAGACAAGAGGGGATTTCCCTATCTCTTGAAATCCCCTCTTTTTCTATTTGATATACCATTATACAATATACTTTAATTGTTTATCATGAGAAAGTTTACTCTTCTTGCCACTATGGCATGTGCTCTTCTAGGTATGCCTGGTTTTGCACAATCTGCTTCAACCCCAAAGGCTGCTTCAGCAAGCGTTTATGACTTTTCGGGTTTTAGTGAAACAAAAATCCTAGAACTCTTTGCAAAAGTCAAAGCCCAAGGTCGTGACTATCCCACACTTGATGAATTCAAAGAAATTGGTATTCTCCCCAGTGATTTGGCCTTTGTGCGCTCACATATGCGTCCTCGCACTTTGTTGAGCCAAGCAAATCGTGTAGTTCAAAACACTCGAGAAGGTCGTGATTTGTGGATGAATATCCCAATGGGAGCTGGTAAAGGTGGAGATGCAGGTTACCCAAGCGGAAACTTTTCTGCCGACGTTTACTCTATGTGGAACTACACCAACTTGTTTGGTTCCTGGAACCATGGTCTCTTCACTGCTCCTGGTTGCTGGGTAGATGCTGCACACAAGCATGGTACGGACATCTTCTCTGGTATCAAGTTCTTTGATACCACAGGAGGACGTAATGGTAGTTCAAACTCTTGGGAAAACTTTATTTTAGCCCAAACACCAGATGGCAAGTTTACCTACGCAGAGCCTCTCATCAATGTATTGATGTATTTCGGTTCTGATGGTATCAACTATAACTGGGAAGACTCTGGTTACGACAGACCTGAAATTGCAGCCTTTCACCAAGAGCTTTGGAAAATTGCAAAACAAAAAGGCTTCACGAACTACCACTCTGGTATTTATACAAGCCAAAGTAGTTTGAGTGAATACAATACTAAAGCCTTGTTTGGAGATCTAGCCAATGGAGGAAAGACTCACGATTTGATGCTCAACTATAGTGGGAACAACTTCATATCTGTACCTACAATGCAACGCTCTGTTGATGCAGCTAAAAAAGCAATGGGAACAACAGAAGGACTATATGCTAGTACTTGGATTGTGAGCATGGATCGTGCTTGGAGTAACCTTAGCAAGAATAACGACATCAACATCTGTCTTTGGGGCGAACATGGTGAAAGCCGCTTCATGAGCTACAACAAGGGTAAAGATGCTTTTGATGCACAACGCAATTATCAACGTCTATTGGAGCGTGCTTTCTCTGGTGGTAATCGCAATCCTCTTCAACGTCCTGCAGTAAATAATGCAGGAAACAACTGGGAACAAGAAGGAAATAAGCTTCCTCTCCAAACCTTCTGTGGTCTTGCAGAATTCATTCCTGAACGTTCTACAGTTCAAGGAAATCTTCCCTTCGCTACTCATTTCAACTTGGGTAACGGTGAACGCTTCAACTACAAGGGTAAGAAGACAGCGGGATCTTGGTACAACATGGCTGCTCAAGACATGATGCCCACCTATCGTTGGTTAGTTTACAACGCTGGTACTACGAATGTTTCTACTGCTATTCAACCTGAGTTCTCTCACGACGACGCTTACATCGGTGGCTCTTGCCTCGAACTCAAAGGTGATGCCTCACAAGCTACAGATATTGTACTCTATCAAACCAACCTCAAAGTTGGCGCTGCCAATCCTGTTGTGAAGATGGCCGTTAAACAACTTGCAGGTGCAGGACAATCTCATCTCTATGCCATCCTCAAAGTTGACAACAACTGGGTGGAAGTTCCTTATGGTGAAATCAGTGGTAAAACATGGGAAGAGAAAAAGATTTCAGCAAATCTCACTCAAGGTAGCACCATCTCTGCCATCGGTCTCCGTGTTAAGGGCGGTTCTGACAAGTACCAACTCAATGTTGGTAAGCTCGAAATCAACGATGATAGCTTCTTGAAGCCTGCAGAGTTGAAAGACCTCATGGTAGAAGTTAAAGCAGAAACCAATAAGTCTATGACCGCTAAGCTCTCTTGGGGCGTAGATGCAGAAGCTAAGACTCGCAAGGCCAACGACCTTCTCTACAATGACGAGGCCAACATCGATCACTTTGAGGTACTTTACAAAAACGGTCAAAATGGAAAAGTTCAAGTAGTAGGTCTCACCTCTCAATGGGCGGCTATTGTTCCTAATTTTGAATTGGAAGATGGTGCAGATCCCTACTTTGGCGTTCGTGCTGTTTCAGCTGACCTCAAGCAATACTCTACTGTTAAATGGCAGAAAGTAGCTCGCGATCCTAAAGCTCCCCAAATTGCTGAAGTCGATCCTTATGGTGTTTCTGCGATGAATCCTAACAGTGAAGGTGCTGAAATTGCGCGTCAACAACGTTATGTAACAGATGTAACCACTACTGGTGCAACCCAAGACCTCAACTATCACGCTAATGCTCCTGTGGCTGATGGAACTCAATATGCTGATGCCCGCAACCAAGTACTCAAGGTGAAGCAAGGTCAAAAGGTGACACTCACCATCAAGTGCTTCGACACAAGCAACCTCACCAAGAAGGATGGTCTCCGTTGGTGCTTCGCTGGTGGTTGGATGGACCTCGATGGTTCTAAATCGTTCAATCCAGATCCTATCGCAACCAACCCCAAGGAAGGAGAACAAATCTTCAAGGTTGGTAAAGTGCGTGCTGGTACTCCTGAATTCGAAACTCAAGGTATCTCTACGACTTTCGAAGTTCCTGCTGACGCTCGTCCTGGTAGAAGCCGCCTCCGCATCGTTTTCTCTGATGCTTGGTTTGCAGGTGCATTCTTACCCACAGGTCTTCACAACAAGGGCTTTACCATCGACTTCAGTGTAGAAATCGAAGGTGACAACCAAGGTCGCATACCAAACGACTTCCACGACCAAGGTGCTGCTGACGAACCCGATCGTATCAAGGACGAAAAGCCCAACGTCCCCACTGCAATCAATAAGGTATATGATGAAGTAAGCCACGCAAACTATGCAGATGGCGTACTCCAATTCACCAACGTCCAACAAGCTTGGGTATATGGTGCAGATGGTAAGTTCGTTCTCGGTTCTAACGGCGAATCCATCAACACACAAGACCTCGTTCCTGGTGTTTACCTCGTGAAGATGCAAAACAAGGGTGTTATTCGTTCTGCAAAATTTGTAGTTAAATAATCACCATTCCTCTTTTGAAGACCGCGTCAAGACCCATTGGTTTTGATGCGGTCTTTCTTTGTTTCTTATTTCACCAATTATCCCTCCTGCACTTTCAAAATCGAAGTGCAAAAAGGTCACTAGAGCCTGAACAGATTTGTTTGTTAAACAGTTTGTTTACCGTTGCTCGAAGGCATAGTGACTACGTCTAACGACCTTTGGGAATCATTGGGGAGAAAAGGAGGGAGAGGACAGAAACAAACTCAAACAAACAAACACAAAAATCCCCAACCACTCAAAGGAGAGTAGCTGGGGTTTCCTATTATTAGGACAAAGGTTGTGATTACTTCACTTCTTCGAAGTCAGCATCTTGGATGTCTTCCTTGCCGTTTTGTTGAGCACCTTGTTGTGCACCACCTTGAGCGAAGTCAGCAGCACCAGGTTGAGCACCGCCACCGGCTTGAGCGTAAAGCTCTTGAGTTGCAGCATTCAAAGCAGCAGTAGCAGCGTCGATGGCAGCAACATCTTGTGCCTTGTGCGCTTCCTTCAACTGGTTGAGCGCAGCTTCCACTTTACCCTTCACTTCTGCAGGGAGCTTATCACCATTTTCAGAGAGCATATTTTCGGTTTGGAAAATCATACTGTCCGCTTGGTTGATTTTCTGGATGCGTTCAGCCTCAGCCTTGTCCGCAGCAGCGTTAGCTTCAGCTTCAGCCTTCATACGGTCGATTTCCTCTTGAGAAAGGTTAGAAGAAGCCTCGATGCGGATGCTTTGTTCCTTACCTGTAGCCTTATCCTTCGCGCTCACGTTGAGAATACCGTTAGCGTCGATGTCGAATGTAACTTCGATTTGAGGCACACCACGGCGAGCAGGAGCAATGCCAGCGAGGTTGAAACGACCGATGCTCTTGTTTTGAGCAGCCATAGTGCGTTCACCTTGGAGCACGTGGATGGTCACTTCGGGTTGGTTGTCCTCAGCAGTAGAGAAAGTCTGGCTACGTTTGCAAGGAATAGTCGTGTTAGCTTCCACGAGCTTAGTCATCACGCCACCGAGCGTTTCGATACCCATAGAAAGAGGAGTAACGTCGAGGAGGACGATGTCAGATACACCGCTTTCCTTGTTGAGGATAGCACCTTGGATAGCAGCACCTACAGCCACCACTTCATCAGGATTCACACCCTTAGAAGGAGCTTTGCCGAAGAAGTTTTGCACGAGTTCTTGCACAGCAGGGATACGGCTAGAACCACCCACGAGGATAATTTCGTCGATTTCGTTCTTTTCAAGAGCAGCATCGCGGAGTGCGTTTTGGCAAGGCACGAGACAAGCTTGGATAAGAGCGTGAGCCAATTGTTCAAACTTCGCACGAGTGAGGGTCTTCACCAAGTGCTTAGGCACACCGCCTACGGGCATAATGTAAGGAAGGTTGATTTCGGTAGAAGCAGAGCTAGAGAGTTCAATCTTCGCCTTTTCAGCAGCTTCCTTCAAACGCTGCATTGCCATTGGGTCGGCAGTGAGGTCAGCTCCTTCGTCGTTCTTAAATTCTTGTACCAACCAATCGATGATCACTTGGTCGAAGTCGTCACCACCGAGGTGAGTATCACCATTTGTAGAGAGCACTTCAAACACACCGCCACCGAATTCGAGGATTGAAATATCGAAGGTACCACCACCGAGGTCGAACACCGCAATCTTCATATCCTTGTTGGCCTTGTCCACACCATAAGCGAGGGCAGCAGCCGTAGGTTCGTTCACAATACGCTTCACTTCGAGACCAGCGATTTGACCAGCTTCCTTAGTAGCTTGACGTTGAGAGTCAGAGAAGTAAGCAGGCACGGTGATTACCGCTTCAGTCACTTCTTGTCCGAGGTAATCTTCTGCAGTTTTCTTCATCTTTTGGAGTATCATTGCAGAGATTTCTTGTGGAGTGTAGTTGCGACCGTCGATCGCCACACGAGGAAGACCGCCATCGTTCACCACTTTATAAGGCATACGAGCGATTTCTTTTTCCACTTGGCTGAAATTCTCACCCATAAAACGCTTGATAGAGTAAACCGTACGTTCAGGGTTTGTGATGGCTTGACGCTTAGCAGGGTCACCCACTTTGCGTTCACCATCGCCAACGAAAGCCACTACAGAAGGAGTAGTGCGTTTACCTTCGCTGTTAGCGATAACGACAGGTTCGTTACCTTCAAAAACGGAAACACAAGAGTTGGTGGTTCCGAGGTCAATACCAATAATCTTTCCCATAATTGTATATTCTTTTTTTTGTTATTCAAATTGGATTCTTCGGCACACGCACAGCGTTATCTTCGAGAGAGGAAGTGCAACATTCGGTTTTGATGAGAAAATCTCCGATGTCTGCGCTGCGATGGCGTTACGTCCCTATTATTGCAAGCCACGTGCCAAAAAAGAAAATGCCTTTTCACTTCATTTCCTCTCTGACATCTTGTCAGAAATCTGTCAGAAACGTCCCAACCTTATCACTGCACTGGCGATTTCATCCCATCCTATTAGGAAGAGGTTCTCGTTGTTCCCCACCCCATCATCGTCTTCTCTCTCGCGCGCTCGGAAATTAGTGTCAAACAAAGCGAAATCACGAGGGCGAAATGTTAATGCCAAACGGCAAAAATCGCAAGATTTTTCTT
>CAJPLH010000044.1 GCA_905371275.1 Prevotellaceae bacterium | reverse complement strand
TGAATCGTGTCCTCCTCCGCGACCGCAACCGTGCTACCATCATTATGCTCCCCAAAGGTGTGATAACTAAGAAATAACTTTCCGTTTTTCCACAAACTCCATGTAGTTTGTGAGAAGATTTACCAAAAACCGCATCAAAACATTGATTTTGATGCGGTTTTTGTTGGTTGTTAGGGAGGGAGGAATTATGGATTAAGTGTCAAATATGCTCCTGGAAAGGGTGCTTAACCCAAATCTATTCAGAGTTTAAGCCAAATCGGTCATTAGACTATTATAGTGCAGCTCGTTATCTTTTCAATTGCGAGTCGTACTATAACGGTCTAATGACCGATTGGGGTTTAAGTTATAGCATCGCACTAAGGCTGCATTTACGTTTACCGGACAGCAACAGTAGAGATGTTCATATTTTCCACATAATCGATTTGATATGCCCCCTTTGACTGAACAACATGCACGCGGATACGTGTTTCCTGGCTTTCAATCCGTTTTCCGTTATGAAAATCTACCTCTGGCCACCTCAGACGCACTTCAAAATAATCGTCGGACATTGGAGAGATAAACAGAGAATTCATATACGCTTCGACACAATCTTGCGTATCCAAGAAGATGTCGTAATCCCATTTTCTTTCAACAACAAATGGCTTAAAGTACTTGGGTGCACAACTCTTTATCAAGGCATCACAAATGTTATTGGAAGCATCATACATCGTTCCATTCATATATGCCATGTAAAAGCCGTAAAGGAACAGTGCTTTATCCTTTTGCTCAGTTGATACACAAGGGGCGATGTGGGAATACGCTTGACTAAAGTCTGCATGTGTGTCGAGCATCGCGGCTTGATCATTGACAGTAAAAACGAACTCGCTATTAGCCCGTAGCCATAACTTGGACTTATCTTTCGCCGTCAAAGGGAAATCCTTTGCCACCTTCAAGCGCAACTCTTCACCAGTTGGAGTTATCTTGTAGGAATGTGCCAAATTCTTAAGAAACACATCAGAACCTCCATCAATACAATTAGCAGTGTATGTCTTACCATTTAGCGTAAGACTAAGACGATCTGCCTGATTATAAGTCATATATTCAACTCGTAAATCAGAAAGTTCGGCAGCATATACCTTATAGGTGGCGTCATACACCGAATCTGGATCTACAAGCGTTACAAAACGTGCCTTTTGATCCTCACGTTGTATCGACTTATTATTGCCAATACGAAGATCAACAGTTGCTTTAGCAGGGTAGGCAACAGCGGTAGAAAGTGAGTGATACTTAGACTGTACGAATGCAGGAGTGCCATAAGACTCTGTAAACGTGCTTTGTGCTGGTACTTCTGCTATACCTAATGCCAAAGCTAAACCGATAAGTAATGCGCGCATAATGATAAACGGTATAAAGATATAAGACGAAAAGATGTGAGAAAGGAATAATATAGGACGAAAGTGGAACAAAGCTGCGTGAGAGAGAAACAAAATCGCCTCACACAAGCAAGCAGCTGCGAACAACCTTCTAAACCCATCTACATCACAGCGCAAATCTAGATAAAAAAGAGATAACGAACAAATGATTTAGTTTTTTTTTATATAAACAACAAAGATTTTATACTCAAATAAGAACAACGGCAAAATAACAGGCTATAACAGAAAAGAGGTCGGAAAAGATATTCGCCACATCGAATGCACAATTGCTGACAACGAGAAGAAAAACACAGAAAAACCTCCCTGAGGACTACCTCCAACTCGGAAAAAATAAGTAACTTAGCCTGCCGAAATACGGCTTGTCCACCCCTAAAGCGAATGAAACATCACTTTTTTGGCCGAAACAAAGGCAGAAAATGGTGAGCAGACGTTCATTTTCCGCAAGAAAAAGACGCTCTGTCTATATTGCGCTCACCGTGGACGTCTCACCGCTTTCCCACAAACGCTCCTGCACTATGATATATAAGTGGAACTACCACCCTCCCTCGCTCGAAGAAGCCAACGAAGCTGCCCGACTTGCTGCACAAGTGGGCGTGCATCCGGTGTTCGGACAGATGTTGCGCGAACGCGGCATCTATTCTCCGTTTGAAGCGCGGCGTTTTTTCCGTCCGCAGCTCACCGACCTGCACGACCCTTTCTTGATGAACGATATGCAAGTGGCAGTAGACCGCCTCAACGCGGCCATTGCACGCAAAGAGCGGATTATGGTCTATGGCGACTACGACGTGGACGGAGTGACTTCTGTAGCTTTGGTCTATAAGTTTATCCATCACCACTATCCACACATCGACTACTACATCCCCGACCGCTATGACGAGGGTTATGGCGTGTCGCGCAAGGGGGTGGAGTTTGCGGCTGAAATGGGAGTGCGCCTCATCATTGTGCTCGACTGCGGCATCAAGGCCAATGAGGAAATAGCTTATGCCAAAGAACTCGGCATTGATTTCATCATTTGCGACCACCACGTGCCCGACGAAGTGTTGCCGCCTGCTGTGGCGATTCTCAACCCCAAACGCCGCGACAACCGCTATCCCTACACGCATCTCTCGGGCTGCGGTGTGGGATTCAAGTTTATGCAGGCTTTTGCAGCGGTCAATGGCATTGAGTTCAACCGACTCCACGAACTGCTCGATCTCTGCGCAGTGTCCATTGCCTCAGACATCGTGCCCATAATGGGGGAAAATCGCATTTTGGCGCACCACGGTTTGCGCCGACTTAACTCCAATCCGTCTATCGGTCTACAAGCCATCATTGAAGTTTGCGGGTTGCGCGATCGCGAACTCACGATGAACGATATCATTTTCAAAATTGGCCCTCGCATTAACGCTTCGGGACGTATGCAAAATGCAAAAGAAGCCGTGCAACTCTTGGTGGAACAAGACTATCAAGTGGCATTGGAGCAGGCTTCTCACATCAACCTCTACAACGAGGCGCGCAAAGACCTTGACCGACAAATGACGGAACAAGCCACCGAGCAAGTGAGTCAGATGCAGGGATTGGAGGAACGCCGCGCCATTGTGGTCTACAACGAAGAGTGGCACAAAGGCATCATTGGCATTGTGGCTTCGCGCGTGACCGAACAATACTATCGTCCAGCTGTGGTGCTGACGCGCACGGGGGATATGGCTACGGGATCGGCACGCTCTGTCACCGGATTTGACGTCTACAAAGCCATTCAAAGTTGCGTGGACTTGTTGGAAAACTTTGGCGGACACCCTTATGCAGCTGGGCTTACGCTTCCTGCAGAGAACGTTCCGGAGTTTACACGGAGATTTGAAGCTTATGTGGCAGACCACATCTTGGACGAACAGACGCAGGCAACCCTTGACATCACTGCGGTGCTCGATTTTCAAGACGTGAATTTCGAATTCTACCAACAATTGCGCAAATTTGCTCCCTTTGGCCCTTGCAATGAGCGTCCCCTCTTTTGCACGCATCGTGTCTACGACTATGGCACGTCAAAGGTGGTGGGACGCGGACAAGAACACATCAAACTGGAATTGGTGGACAACAAGTCGAACAACATTATGAACGGCATAGCCTTCGGACAGAGTTCGCAAGCGCGCTACATCAAGACGCGCCGCGCCTTCGACATTTGCTATGCCATCGAAGAAAATAGTCACAAACGTGGCGAAGTGCAACTGCAAATTGAGGACATTCGTCCCTGCGAATAACCGAATTCTCCACACTGGTGAGGAACTCTAGATTAGTCTTTTCTATTTGTCTTTAACCCCTTATGAGTGAAATCATTTCTTCCGACGAACTTTCTCTCTCTGCGCTTGACCAACAGTTGCAGGAGGTGCTGGGGGTGCCGACAGACAATCCCACAGACTACGAACCGCCTTCTTCAGATTTGCCCTCGATAAACAACATCGGTGCTGACGAAGAAGGAGAAATTCCCACTGATCCGCGCGTTATGTTGCAACGCGTGTGGGGCTATCTCGACTTTCGTGGCATTCAACGCGACATTGTGGACAACATCTTGGAAGGGCGCGACACGCTGGGACTTATGCCCACAGGCGGTGGCAAGAGCATCACGTTTCAGGTGCCGGCTTTGATGATGGAGGGCACTTGCATCGTCATCACTCCACTCATTGCCTTGATGAAAGACCAAGTGGAGCATTTGCGCAAAAAGGGCATCCGCGCCACAGCCATCCACTCGGGACTGTCGCGACAAGAAATCAACCAAGAGTTTGACAATGTGATATTGGGACGCTACAAGTTTCTCTATCTCTCTCCCGAGCGTTTGCACACGGAGATTTTCAAACTCAAATTGGCTTATATGAAGGTGAGTTTCATTGCGGTGGATGAGGCGCACTGCATCTCGCAATGGGGCTATGATTTTCGCCCTTCCTATTTGCAGGTGAAAGTGATTCGCCAGTTGCTGCCCGATGTGCCGATTCTAGCTCTCACTGCTACGGCAACCAACCTCGTGGTGGATGACATTCAGACGCAGCTTTGTTTTAGAGAAAAGCGCGTGTTTCGTATGAGTTTTGCACGAACGAATCTCACCTACATTGTGCAAAACAGCGAAGACAAACTGGCCGATTTGATGCATCTCCTCGAACAAAGCGAAGGTTCGGCTATCGTTTACACACGTTCGCGAGGTGGCACGCGCGACACTGCGCTTGCGCTACAAGCAGCGGGATTTTCTGCACTCTATTATCACGCAGGATTGGCGACAGCCGACAAGTCTTTCCGACAAGAATCGTGGCAGCGCGATGAGGCGCGAGTGATGGTGGCGACAAACGCATTTGGTATGGGCATCGACAAACCCAATGTGCGGTTGGTGGTGCACCTAGATCCTCCCGACTCCATCGAAGCGTATTTCCAAGAAGCAGGACGCGCCGGAAGAGATGGACAACCTGCGCGAGCGATTCTACTTTTTAGCCATCACGATACGCGCAATTTGGCGCAGCGCGTGAGTCAGACTTTTCCTCCCAAAGAGAAGGTGCGTGAGATTTATGATGACGTGGCTTTCTATCTGCAAATTGGTGTGGGGGAAGGCGAAGGCAAGGTGCGCGAATTTAATCTGGAGAAATTTTGCGCGAAATTCAGGCATTTTCCGCTCACAGTGGTCAATGCTTTCACCATTTTGGAACGCGCAGGCTATTTGTCTTATGCCGACAAACACGATACGAAGTCGCGGGTGCTGATGATTGTGCAGCGCGATGAATTGTATCGCATCAAACTGCGCATCGACAATGGCGACAAGGTGCTCACGGCTTTATTGCGCAACTACACGGGCTTGTTTTCTGACTATATTTTCATCGAAGAGGCTCTGTTGGCGAAAAAGTGCGAACTTACTGAAAATGAAATCTATCACGCGCTCAAAGCTCTCAATGCAGAACGAATCATTCACTACATTCCTCGCAAAAACATTGACTCTGTGACCTATTTGTTTCAGCGCGTCAATGGGCAACAACTTGCGTTGACTCCGCAAGTGTATGAGGAGCGGATGGCACAATATGAGCACCGCATCAACAGTATGATTGATTATTGCATCAACGCGACAACGTGTCGCAGTCAGCTGTTGCTGGCTTATTTTGACGAACAGCACTCGACTCCTTGTGGTCAGTGCGACACTTGCCAAGAGCATCCTTTGTCTGCACACAGTGCGGAGGACATCAGCGAAATGATTTTGCACTGTTTGGCAGACGGACAAGGACACGCAGCCAGTGAATTTAGTTTCTCACAAATTGATGCACACCGCGTGGAGGAAGCTCTTGGTGACTTGCTCAACTCGGAAGCGATTACTTTTGATGGCGCGCTTTTCTACAAGGCAACTTCTTAGCATAACGACATTTATAATTTCTATTCTCGTGGTACTCAACTACATTTGGTTAGCTTTTTTTCTCATCGCTTTTGTCATTGCAGTGGTGAAATTGCTCTTCTTTGGCGACACAGAAGTGTTTCCCAACATTATGGCGTCTACTTTTGACACTGCCAAGACGGCTTTCGAAATCTCTCTCGGGCTTACGGGAGTGTTGTCGCTGTGGATGGGCATTATGCGCATCGGTGAAAAGGGCGGTGTCGTGGCGATATTGGCACGATGGCTTGGCCCCCTTTTCAAACGCCTTTTTCCCGAAATACCGGAAGGACACCCTGTGGTGGGCAATATCTTTATGAATCTCTCTGCAAATATGTTGGGACTGGACAACGCGGCTACTCCGCTGGGACTGAAGGCGATGGAGGGATTGCAAGAACTGAATCCGAACAAGGAGCGCGCTACGAATGCGATGATTATGTTTTTGGTGCTCAACACGAGCGGATTGACACTGATTCCCATTTCTATTATGGTGTATCGAGCGCAACAAGGGGCTGCAAATCCTACGGATGTGTTTATCCCGATTTTGTTGGCTACTTTTTTCTCCACGCTGTCGGGCATCATCGTCACTGCGCTCTTTCAGCGCATCAATCTCTTGAACCGCACGCTGTTGCTCACTTTGGGTGGAGCGAGTGTGGTGGTGGCTGGCATCATCTATGGTATGGCTTCGCTCAACGAAAAGATGATGAATTTGGTGGGTACGACTGCGGCTAACGTGATTTTGTTTTCCATCATCATTGCTTTCCTTCTCGCTGGTATGCGCCACCGCATCAATGTGTATGAAACATTTGTGGAGGGTGCAAAATCGGGCTTTGACACTGCGGTGCGCATCATTCCTTATCTCGTGGCAATGCTCGTGGCGATTGGGGTTTTCCGTGCCAGTGGTGCGATGGATGCACTCATCGGCGGGGTGCAATGGTGCGTTGCGCAATGCGGACTCGATGCACAATGGGTGGGTGCGCTTCCCACGGCTTTGATGAAACCTCTCTCGGGTTCTGGGGCGCGCGGTATGATGGTCGATGCAATGCAGACGCAGGGTGCCGACTCTTTCGTGGGTCGTCTTTCGTGCATTTTCCAAGGCAGCACTGACACTACATTCTATATCTTAGCGGTTTACTTTGGCAGTGTGGGCGTTCGTCACACTCGACACGCAGTCACTGCTGGTTTGCTAGCCGATCTTGCGGGCATCATTGCAGCTATCGCTATTTGCTATCTGTTTTTTGGATAAACAGCAGACTTCCTTATCAACGAACGTTTTAATTATCAATTCAATATGACTTATCGTCCTGATATTGACGGGCTACGCGCTATTGCAGTTGTTGCCGTCATCATTTGCCACATAAACGAATCCTGGCTACCCGGAGGCTTCTTGGGGGTGGATATGTTCTTTGTCATCTCGGGTTTCCTCATTGGTGGGATTATTTATAGACAGGCTAGTGCAGGAGTTTTCTCTTGGAAACAATTCTATTTGCGCAGAATGCGACGTATTCTGCCAGCATTTTTCGCAATTGTCATCTGCTGTCTCATCGTTGGCTCTTATATTTATGTTCCTGATTCACCTGAATGGGAAAAGGCTAAAGGAACTGCAATTTGGAGCCTACCATTTGTGAACAATATATTTCTTGCCATCGGAAGTTTCTATTTTGCAAATTCCACTCAATTCAATATATTCAATCACTTGTGGTCGCTAGCAGTAGAAGAACAATTCTACTTCGTTTACCCCATCATATTAATTGCTCTGATCAAATTTACCCCCCCCATTTTTAAACATATTTCACAACAAGAGAGGATTTGGTCTATGCTTGCTTCTAGCAAGTACTGCGCTGTTGAGTTTTGCTATGGCAGTTTTTCCAACACCACTTGCAAATGACCCCTACTATGCGCCTCATTTGCGATTTGGGGAACTCATCATTGGTG
The DNA here is from genome assembly GCA_905371275.1 of Prevotellaceae bacterium. Classification (GTDB taxonomy): domain Bacteria; phylum Bacteroidota; class Bacteroidia; order Bacteroidales; family Bacteroidaceae; genus Alloprevotella. The sequence goes on along the minus strand of CAJPLH010000044.1, from coordinate 4,859 downwards.
CAATTTTAGCGATATGGGTGGAACATCCTCTCAACATTTCCGCAAATAAAGTGAATGCGAACTTAATTGCAAGTGTTAGTGTGGTGATACTACTTGCTTGTCTGATTCTTGTTCCTTTTCCCATAGCAAAGCCTTGGTTTCCTGGAATTGCAAGTTCAATCCCGTGTATCGCTACTGCAGGTATCATTTATGCAGGCTTTCAGCGCAATGCAGTTTCTCGATTCTTATCACTTAAACCCATTGTTTTCATCGGGCGCATCTCTTATTCTCTCTATCTTTGGCACTGGCCTATCTTGGCTTTTGCTAGATATTTAAGAATCAAGGAACCCTCGAACGAAGTACTACTTGTAGTTGTTATTCTCACCGTGATTTTAAGTTTGCTGAACTACTACTTCATCGAACAGCCTCTCCGTCATCGTCAATGGAGTTTCACGCGAACCCTCTTGCTCTATTATATCACTCCCTCTCTTTCCGTATTGGGAATCATATTGTACAATACAAGAAGTCTACAAGCATTCAAAGATGCTACTGATATGACTGCGTCACTTCCTAAAGAAGATTTTGTTCGAGCTTATGCATTAGTGGGAGACTCGACTAAACAACCCGATGTTCTACTCCTGGGTAATTCTCACACCAGACAACTCCTCCCATTTTACAATACATTGGGAAAAGCAGAAGGATGGAGTGGTTATTTTACAGGTGTTGGAGGACAATACCCCATCGATTTAGACCACAAAAAAGGTATTTCAAAGCAACAATACGAAGAATTGCTCAAACAAGTTCACACACCATCTGAACTTAATGAATTGCGCTCCAAACGACTGATTACAGATTTGCCTCACCTTAAAACAGTAGTAATAGCTATGAATTGGTGGAGTGATGCACAAATTAAAGATGTTCCGGCTTCCATCATTTTTTTTCAGAAACAGGGAAAACAAGTTATACTATTGACTAGTTGTATGGACTACGACAACACAAAAATCACTGAGGCGTACTATAGTAAACATCATCCATTGTTGTTGTCTTTGTGCAATAAAGAAGCTCCAATAAAAGGTAAACGTTATAATGACGCAATGAAGGGTACTTCAATAAATAGACAGAAAATAAGCAAACTATTTCCTCATATTAGATGGGTTGACTTAATTCCTCTGATACCCAATAATCTAGTTGCTAATGGTAACCCTGTGCTATATAACTCTTTCCACCTCAATGACTATGGAGCAAAATATGTTGCTGAGAGATTCATTCAGAGCAACCAAAGATTGATTCCAGCATCGGATTCAACAACTCATTGCAGAGAGAAACGATAAATCCCGAATCTCGTTTTCCTTTACAAGACGTAAGCACCAAGCATATTTGCAATAATTATGCAAGACAGCATCTCAACTTCTGAATTTATGGAACAACAGGTGGTGGAAACCAGTAGCGTTTTCACCGACTTCAGCACCATTGCGGCACGAGGATACAATGTCATCTCCCGAGCGCGCCGCAATGGTCGTTGGTGGGTGCTCAAAAGTTTGGAGGAAAAGGTGCGCAACACCGAACCCTTTGTGTCGATGCTCCGCAAAGAGTTTGACATTATGGCGTCGCTGCAAGATCCAAACATCGTCAATGTGGTGAGCATCGAGGAGGTGGATAAACTGGGATTGAGCATCGTGATGGAATGGATTGATGGGGTGACGCTCGGAGAATGGCTGAAACAACCACACTCGAAGAAAGAAAAACTCAGAGTGCTCCATCAGTTGATCACAACATTAGGCTACGTGCATCAACACCAAACGGCTCACCGCGATTTGAAACCCTCGAATGTGATGGTGACTCACCGAGGCAACAACGTGAAACTCATTGACTTTGGACTCTCTGACACCGACAGTTTCGACTATATGAAAGTGCCTGCTGGAACAGTGGGTTACAGAGCTCCGGAAGTGGAAGCCGTAGAAGCCGTGGAGGCTTCAGCCACTATCAACTATCAGCGTGCCGATATCTATAGTTTGGGACGCATCATCGAGGATTTCCACCTCGGCAGGTGGTCGAATGCGGTGGTGCAGCGTGCTTGTGCTTCGCTCGATTCGCGCTTTCAAAACGTGGAGGAAGTGGGTGAAAAACTACTTCTTGCAGAGAAAATGTTTTTCTGGAGATGGATTGCCGTGGTTCTCTTCGGCATCTGCACCATCGTGCTCGGTGGAGGATGGGTGCGCCAACAAATTCCTGGATGGTCTGCAACTGAAAATACTGCTACAAAAACGCTTGAAAATGAAAGGAATATCCTGGGAACAGGAAAAAAGGAAGAAAACGAAGGAAAAGAAACAAACAATTCGCAGCAAAACGAGGATGTTTCGCAACACAGTCCTACTTCTACATCTCCATCTTCTGCTCCTTCCTTCTCGGCTTCGCAAAATTCTCCGAATTCTTCACCATCTGCTCGAACGGCTTCGCAAAGTTCCGCTTCCACTGCGAAATCTCCTTCAACACAAATCACAACTTCTAAAACAGCACCGAATGCAGGGTTGGGTTGGGGAAATGATGCTTCGCGAACTGCGTTGGAACGTGGAAAACGCATCATTGACGACAATGCAAAAGAAATGCAAACCTTGATGCAAGACCCTGATTGGAACACCGATGAAGGATATATGCGTCTAAATAAAAAGATGGACGGTGTAATGGACACGTATTATGCTAAAATCAAAAAGTTTGCCTATGAACAACCTTTTGATGAAACGACGCAAAACGCAATTTATTCTGAATTGATGTTTTACTCGATGAACCATCACAGCAATCACTGGATGGCGCAATTGAAGAAATACTATGAAGCGTATTCTCTACGCAAAAAGGGAACAAAATAAGCAGCCCATCTCATGCTCTAGATTTCACTCCACGTCACACCACCTTGTTTTCCCATGGCATAGTTGCCCATCAATTTACCTTCGCGCATAAGTTGAGAAACAATGAGCAGTTCTTTTTGAAAAAACTGAGCACACACAAACGTGTCACCCACCATAAGTTTTGAGTTGAGTGAACTCTCCACCACAAACTTATTCTCTCCCAAATAACTCAACTCGCATCTGCGATTGGGTGCCCAACAGAGCAAAACCTTGTCACCTTCATGCAATTCATCTGCATAAAGCACAGCAGCATCCACGAAACCACTCTGCACAACCCCCTGTTGCTGACTGAAATGCTCGAAATCACGATACCCCAAAAAGCGCGACAATAAATTTAACGTATATTTCCGAGGGTTATTCTCCTCATTAAGATAGCCCCACAAACGTTTGAGCGTAGTTGCCGAAATGCGTTCTCTCATCCGCTCCGTAATCATACTGGAGAGGCAATCAAAATCTCTTGAAGTTTGAAGCGGTTTACCAACGGTCGCTTCAAGTTCACGGCACAACTCTTGGAGTGAAGACATACTAATACAATACGTTTTATTGCTACGAGTTATCATTTTTGCTTCGAATCGAATAACGCATCATAACGATCTAATGACCGATTGGGGATAATATATTCGACCTTCTTGCATTCATCTACAAAGATACAAAATATACCTCAAATCTACAAATTTATTCCTCCTTTCCTCCCTTTACTCTCTAGGTTACAAACCGTTACTCACCCGACGGCGTCACACACCAATATGATAAAATAGACAAAAACATTGCACCACCGCAAAGATTTTGTCTTTTTCCTTTGCCGTTTCTAAAAAAAACTAATTTCGCTCCGTAAATCAGTGTTTTGCACTAAAACTTCTTCCTTTGGAAGAGTTCTCTATTGCTCGCAATTCTGCAACACTATTCTACATCTTCTCACTGCAAAGTGCATTTTCTGGCTACTTTCTCTCTCCCAAACACCAGAGTCAGCAAGTTTCTGCACCCTCTATCTCGTCCAAACCAGTCCCAATACCACAAATTCTCACTTTCTTTCAATATGGACTAAAATGGACAAGTGAGGTTCACAAAGAAAACTGCAAATTTGCACAGCGAACCAGCGAGACGGGCTGTCTAGCACACTCTACTCGCAAACATTATTAACCAGTATCGAGGCATCGATACACAATACTTACCAATATGTCATATTTAGAAGAATTTGACGATGAGTACAAGCCCATGGCTTTTACGCTCACTCACAAAGGAGAGGTTCTGGCTGTTTGCAGCTGGGATGTGCCTTGGCACGGTGAAGACGAAGATGGTTCTGACCTCACCTTGGACGGAGGAACTGTAAGAGAAATCCTCACTAACCTCATTGATGACTACGGCAGCCGAAAGGATATTGCTGACGAACTCGGATTCAATGAGAGAAAGGCTGAACTCATCCTCCAACACCTTAACGACTGCGACTACTCTAATTTCGAAGATCTACGAGAAGAGTACTATGAAACTCCTGAATCGCATCGTGACATCCGTAATGGCGTCAGACAGCTTGAGAACGTAGGTAAATGGATTTTCAATCCTCAACGTCAATCACTCTATGGTGTAAGCGAAGAACAGTGCAACAGTTTCTTCAAAGAAACCTTCTGTTATGCCTTTGAGGAGCGTGAGTATGAACAATACAACAAACAAGTGCTCACCAAGGACGCCGTAGAAGAGTATGCCAAGGAAAATGGTCCATTCTATTTGGTAAACATCACTGAATGGGTGAAAGGTATCAACGTTACCGATAACCTTGGGAAAGTTCTCGAGAAAGAACTTTTCAAGGAGCGCGGATTGGATCCAGAAACAAAGATTTATCTCGTATTCGCAGGCACCCTACTTCCCCTATTAGATGGCTTTAACGCAGAATGGTTCCAATTTGTCCCATGGACAAGCAAATGGGAAGGACTTGCCGGAAGAGTCCTCAAAGACGGCATCTTTGACAAAGAGAATGTGCTG
>CAJPLH010000043.1 GCA_905371275.1 Prevotellaceae bacterium | reverse complement strand
CCTGCTGTCCGCGTGCAAGTGTTTCTTTAATCAACTGGATGTAAACTTCCGTCTTTCCACTTGAAGTCACCCCATGGAGCAGCACCACGCGTTGTTTTTTCCACAAATCCACAATCTCATCGTGCGCCTTTTGTTGTGCTTCGCTGAGCGGATGGTGCAAAGCCTCGGGAAGCGCCTTGTGTAGTTTAAGTCGCCCCACCTCCACATTGTAAGTTTCCAGCACCCCACGTTTTACCAGCGCAGGAATGCCCGCGGTAGAATCCCCCAATCGCTCTTGCAGCAATTGTCGCTGCACAGGTTGGAGCAAAGCAAAGTTTTTCAAAGCCGTTACACTGTCGATGCCCGCCATATCGAGAAAAGCCAATAAAGCTTCGCGCTGACGTTCGGCACGTTTCAACTGGTTGTCGAGTGTCAAGAGAGCTTCCTCCGACTGATAATCCTCTGCCAGTCTGAGCATAGTCGTCGTTTTGTTCTTAAACGACTGACTCACACGCTCTTCCACTTCCACGCATCCGCTTTCGATGAGGCGTTTTGCTGCGCGTGTCAGTCCAGGGAGAGGAAGCGTTTTGCGCACTTGTTGCAAGCTCTGCGCTTTGGAGAGCGCGCGGAGGAGGGCTTGTTCCGTTTTCGTCAGTTGCTCATCATCTGGGTCGGCATCTTCGGTAGCCACAAGGAGCGTTTCACTCTCCAGTTTCAGTCCAGCAGGAAGCGCAGCCTTCATCACCTCCCCAGGAAAGCACAAATAATACTGCGCCATCCATCGCCAAAGTTCTATTTGGTGCGGAAGTAGCAGCGGATGTTCGTCCACCAGCTCCTCAATATCCTTGATTTTGTCGTCACTCACTGAAGACTGTCCCTCGTGCAGACGAATCACAATACCCGTGTAGCGTTTTGATTTCCCCAACGGCACCACCACACGAGAGCCCACCACCAAGTTGCCGCCCAAAGTGGGAGGAATGCGATAGGTGTAAGCACCTGCCACTGCCAAAGGAAGAACGATGTCTGCGTAGTGAGCCATAATGAAATGAAGAGGTTATCCTAAATCGGTCATTAGACCGTTATAGAATGATTCGTAATTGAAAAGATAACTTCCTAGGATATAATGACCGATTTGGGATTATTGGAAATCCAATTCCAATTGAGCCTTATCGCCCAAGAGGTTGAAAGTCATACGATGAAAAGGAGTTGTGCCATATTCGGCAATGCCCGCGCGATGTTGCTTAGTGGGGTAGCCTGCATTTCGGTTCCAACCGTAGTGCGGATATTGCTCGTGCAACTCCATCATATAGTCGTCGCGATAGGTTTTTGCCAAAATCGAAGCCGCAGCAATCGACAAAAATTTACCATCCCCTTTCACGATTGTAGTGTGGGGAATGACTGAATTCGTTTTTTTCGTGTCGTTTTTCACCTTATCCTTCGTCTTCTCCTCCAACTTTTGCGGTTCGTGATAAGGTTTGAAGCGATTGCCATCGACAATGATATATTCAGGTCGCAGCGTCAGTCCATCGAGTGCGCGGTGCATCGCCAAAATTGCCGCGTTGAGAATGTTGATACGGTCTATTTCTTCTGGATCTACCTGCGCCACACACCATGCCAACGCATCGCGCTCAATGATAGCCCGCAATTCTTGCCGTTTCTTAGCCGAAAGTTGTTTGGAATCGTTGAGCCATTCGTTTTGATAATCTGGAGGAAGAATCACAGCCGCGGCAAACACAGCTCCGGCTAGGCATCCGCGCCCAGCCTCATCGCAACCTGCTTCGAGGAGTTGTTCTGTATTAAAGAGAGATTGTAGCATAAAAACGGCAAACACGCGTTGAGCATACTCACTTTCTGCCCGTGCAGCAAGCAAGTAGCGCGCACAACAGCCCCACGTGGTGCACCGTGGGGTGTTGATGGGAAAAAAACTTAAACCCAAATCGGTCATTAGATCCTAGGAAGCGGTCTTCTTCATAACAATCTGCCCTATAACGATCTAATGACCGATTGGAGATTATAGCACCACGGCCGTGCCCGTGCCAACAACCATTAGCATCGAACCATTTCCACCTATCGTGTTGTAGTCTATGTCAATGCCCACGATGGCATTTGCGCCCAATTTGGTAGCTTCCATCTGCATTTCTTGCATCACAGTGTCTTTGCCTTGGCGCAGCACCTTTTCGTAAGTATTGGAACGGCCTCCGAAGAAGTCGGTGAGACTAGCTAAAAAGTCTTTGAGAAAGTTGGCGCCAATGATTGTTTCTGCGCTGACAACGCCTAGATATTGACGAATGGGACGGCCGTCCACTTGAGGAGTAGTTGTAGTGAGCATAATATTCTTTTTTTGAAGTGATAAATCCTAGGGTGATGAACCCATCTACTTTTGCAAAGTTAATCAATTTGTGGGAAATGCCCCTAGATTTGGACTGATTTTCCTCAAAGATTTGAATGAGTTATCATCACACACATCTTCTCCTCCTATCATTAGTTCATACTATCACTCGTTTGCCATCTTCTATGTTTATAATCTAGTGAAGCAATTTTTTTGCTCTTTCTCGAGCCTTTTCTTTAATCTCCGATGTCGTATATTTAGATAGGTTTTTAAGGAGAAAGACAATCGCTGCTAAATCATCGCTAAATCCGACGATTGGAGTGATGTCTGGTAGGACATCGGCAGGAAGAATTAGATAGCCTAACACGCCTAATACTTTCATTTTATCCGTAGCTGGCAAATCTGGTGATTTCGCTAGGTAATAAAGTAAGCAAATGTTGTAAATGGCTTCTTCTCCAAGTTTGCTTGCCCACTTTTTAACGGTATTCCATAGACTGCCTTCTGAATAATTTCCTTGATATTTGTTGTAGTCTTCCATAAATAGGCTCTTGTACATTAGTGTATATTCTCAGAGTGTTTATCGTTGATTAGGCTTATAATTTGGGGAAATCACACTTTTAAGTGCAGAAAAGTGTAGAAAATCACATTTTTCCGCAGTTATTTCTGCAAATGTAGTGATTCTTTTGGAGGAAAACAAAGGTTAAGTGTTTTTTACGGTGCTGTTCGTCAAAACTTTCTGCAAAACAATAACGAATTGCACTATAACGGTATAATGACCAATGGGGGACTATTCCGTGGGTCTTGCGCAGTGCCTAACGAAAAGTTATTTCTGTTTTCTCCTTGTTCATTGGCTGCTTCCCCTTACTGCTTGACTAAACTCTGCAAAACCTAAGTATTCGCTTCTCTTCAACCGACGGGTCGCTTTTCATAAACCGACGGGTCACTTTTCAAAAAACAACGGGTCACTTTTCATAAAACGACGGGTCGTTTTTTCTTCAAATGACGGGTTGGAAATTTTTCCCCTTTGCAAAGGTGTGGGAACAATGGAAATCGAATTGTAAAAATACCTATAACAATCCTCTCTCGCGCGTGCGCGTATGCGCACACATAACAGGAGTTTCACACTTTTTGCTGTCACAAGTGTCACAGTTCTTTCGTAAAATATTATAGTTCAATATCTTGCTCATTCCTTGCGCAAATTTTAACAGACAGCTGCTTCTGCTTGTCCCAAATCTATGGCCAAGCTATCGAAAAAAAAATGCTTTAAAGCGCAATTGACTCTTGAATTTTTACGAATTTCACGCCCCACTTTTCCCCCGAGTGTGACACTTGTGACAGCAAAAAAACAACATCGCTGTTGGAAGGCGTGCGCACACGCGTGCGCGAGAGAGAGTCTTCCCACTCTGGACACTTTGTGCAGGAAATCCATCTAGTTTGCAATGTCAGTTTTTCACTTTGCGTGTGTTTCAAAGGAAAAAGTGCAGTTTTCTGCGATTTTTTCACTCTTTGCCCTCATTTCAATGCTTATATATTTAGAGGGGGATGTGTTAGGAAGGGTGCAAAAAGAGGTCGCACCGAAAAGGGGAGTTCGATGCGACCAAGTGAGAACCAGGTGGAGTGCCTAGTGTTTAAAACGAGTGTGTGGATTATGCCACCTTTTCGAGTTTCTTCATCTGAGAGAAAATGAAGAGGAAGGAGAGCAAGCAAAGACCAGCGAGCACACCCCAAACGTAGGTGAGGGGAACAGCACCCCAAAGCATAGCAGGAATGACGGTGAGGAGGTTACCGATGGCAGTAGCCACAAACCATCCGCCCATTATCGTACCCTTGTATTTGGGAGGAGCCACCTTTGACACAAAGGAGATGCCCATTGGTGAAAGGAGAAGCTCAGCAAAAGTGAGCACGAGGTAGGTATAAACCAAGATTTGAGGGCTCACTCGATTCACTTGTTGCCCAGCTTCGATGGCTGCTTTTTGAGCATCGGGTGTTTCCAAACCGATAGAGGCAGCGAGAATAACGCAGAAACCAATGGCTGCTACGAGCATACCATAGGCAATTTTGCGAGGAGCTGAAGGTTCGATGCCACGTTTATTCATCCACCCGAAAATAGCGATGCTCACTGGAGTGAGACCAACGACAAAGCAGGGGTTGAATTGTTGGAAAATGGGTGCACTTACTTCTACTGTTTGCTCACCCATAGTGAGTCCTTTATAGACGATACCAGCTGCGCAGAGAAGGGTGACAGCTGTGGCGATGATGCGTCCTTTTGATGTTTTGCTTTGTGCCACTGCAAAAGAAGCGTAGATGGCAACGATAACCATCACCAAATTGGTTACATCGAAAAGCATAGCTTCAATGCCTGTAGATTGAGTGGCCACGAAATCGCGTGCGAAATAGGTAAGTGTCAAACCATTTTGGTGGAAAGACATCCAGAAGAAAATCACCACAGCGAAGACTAGGCAGAGGGCTACGATACGTGCCTTGGTGTCTTCCTTGCTCAGTTCGGGTTCTGTGGCAACAGACTTGCTCTTGTCTGATGCGGCAACAGCGGTGTGTCCGCCTTCAACATGACGGAAGGTGCTGCGTGTGGCGAAGTAGATCAAGATGGAGATGATGAGCGAGATGCAAGCGACTCCAAAGGCAAAGTGGTAGCTATCTGCCTTTTCAAAACCGAGAGACTTTTGGGCGTAGTCCATAATTTTGATGGCAGCAGTGGGAGCAAAGAGTGCACCGATGTTGATGGCCATGTAGAAGAGAGAGAAAGCCGAGTCGCGCTTGCTTGCCATTTCGGGAGAAGCGTAGAGGTCACCGACCATCACTTGGAGATTGCCTTTGAAAAGGCCTGTGCCGATGCTGATGAGTGCAAGTGCACCAATCACGGCACCAACGGCAGCACCACCATTGCCGAGGGGTACAGCCAAAAGCACGTAACCAAGGAACATGACGCTGATGCCGATTTTCACCATTTTGCCATATCCAAATTTGTCGGCAAGGATACCGCCAATAAATGGCAAGAAGTAAACGAACATCAAGAATGTTGAGTAGTAGGTGCCGGCAAGACCTGCACTCCATCCAAAGTTTTCTTGGAGGAACAGCACGAAGACGGCCAACATGGTGTAGTAGCCGAAGCGTTCGCCAGTGTTGGCGAGAGCGAGAGCGAAAAGCCCTCTGGGTTGTCCTTCAAACATTGTTAGCGAATTAGGAGATTATTGAATTGATTAATATGCTATGAAAAGAGTATTATTGTTCTACTTTTGCAGTTTGTTGGTCTGGAGTGTGGCGTTGTGCAACTGCCAATTCCTCTTGGAGGAACGGAGCGGTGGGGCCTTTGCCTTGCAGGGCAACAGTTTCGGGAGTGCCTTCTGCAACGATGTATCCGCCTCCGCGACCGCCTTCGGGACCCATGTCGATGATGTAGTCGGCCACTTTGATGACATCGAGATTGTGCTCAATGACAATCACGGTGTTGCCTTTGTCTACCAACTTGTTCAAGGCATCGATGAGCACGCGGATGTCTTCAAAGTGAAGTCCTGTGGTGGGTTCATCGAGAATGTAGACGGTGTTGCCCGTGTCGCGCTTGGAGAGTTCGGTGGCGAGTTTCACGCGCTGGCTTTCTCCTCCCGAGAGGGTGGTGCACGATTGTCCGAGTTTCAGATAACCGAGTCCGACTTCTTGCAACACTTTGATTTTGTGCAGGATGTTGGGCACGTTTTCAAAGAATTCTACTGCCTGATTGATGGTCATGTCGAGCACATCGGCGATGCTTTTCCCTTTGAAACGCACCTCGAGCGTTTCGCGGTTGTAGCGTTTGCCGTGACAGGTTTCGCAAGGCACATAAACGTCGGGGAGGAAATTCATCTCAATGGTTTTGTAGCCATTGCCGCGACAGGTTTCGCAGCGACCACCTTTGACGTTGAACGAGAAACGTCCTGGTTTATAGGCACGTATCTTGGCTTCAGGAAGATTGACAAAGAGCGCGCGGATGTCGTTGAACACGCCCGTGTAAGTGGCAGGATTAGAGCGCGGAGTGCGTCCGAGTGGACTTTGATCGACAGCCACCACTTTGTCGATGTGTTCCAATCCTTCTATCTTGTCATAAGCGAGGGGGGCGCGCAGAGAATGATAGATGTGTTGCGAGAGCAGGGGTTGGAGGGTGTCGTTGATGAGTGTGGATTTTCCTGAACCCGACACACCCGACACACAAATGAGAGTGCCGAGGGGGAAGGTGGCAGTGACATTGCGCAAGTTGTTGCCTTTGGCTCCGATGAGGCGGAGTTGTTTGCCGTTGCCTTTGCGACGTTGGGGGATGGCAATGAAATGATTGCCATTCAAATAGCCTGCAGTGAGGGTGTCGCTCTGGAGCATCTGCGCCGGTGTGCCTTGAAACACCACTTCTCCTCCGCGCCGTCCGGCTTTGGGACCGATGTCTACCACATAGTCGGCAGCAAGCATCATATCTTTGTCGTGCTCCACCACGACCACGGTGTTGCCGGTGTCGCGCAGTTGTCGGAGCGATTGGATGAGACGGACGTTGTCGCGCTGGTGAAGACCGATAGAAGGTTCGTCGAGGATGTAGAGCACATTGACCAACTGCGAACCAATCTGTGTGGCGAGGCGAATGCGCTGACTTTCACCACCGGAGAGCGTCATCGAAGCGCGAGAGAGGGAGAGATAGTCCAACCCAACATCGAGCAGAAAGGAGAGTCGCGTGCGAATTTCTTTGAGAATTTCCGTGGCGATGGCAAGCTGTTTTCCGCTCAGATTCACAGACACTTCGTCTGTCCACTCTTTGAGTTGGGCAATGTCCATGGCAGCGAGTTCAGCTATGGTTTTGTCGCCAAACTTATAGGAGAGTGCTTCGCGGTTGAGTCGCGCACCGTGACATTCGGGACATTCTGCGGTGCGAGAGAATTGTTCTGCCCATCGTTGCGACTCGGCAGACATTTCTGCATCGGCCATCTGTTGGATGTATTTCACCAAACCTCCAAACTCGGTGTAAAAGTCGTCGCCTGTTCCTGCGATGTGTTTGGGGATGCGCAGGCGTTCGGTGGTGCCATTCAAGATCTCGTCTAACACTTCTTCCGAAAGGTCTTTGACGGGGGTGTTGAGTGTGGCATCATTTTGCCCGAGCAAGGCAGAGATAGCCCAGAAAATCATAGCGTTCTTGGCTTTTCCGAGTGGAACGAGTGCGCCTTGTTTGATGCTGAGTGAGGGATCGGGGCATACTTTTTCCCAATCGATGACATTCACGTGACCTAGTCCTTTGCACTTGGGACAAGCCCCTTGCGCAGAGTTGAACGAGAAGTTGTGCGGTGCTGGTTCGCGATAAGCTAAACCTGTGGTGGGACACATCAAACGCTTAGAAAAATAGCGGATGCTGTTGTCTTCTGCATCGAGAATAAGCATCAATCCTTCGCCTTGTTGCAAAGTTTGTTGCACACTTTGTTGCAATCGTTCTGCGTCTTTGGTTTGCACCTTGAGACGGTCGATGACGACTTCGATGTCGTGGTTTTTGTAACGATCCACGCGCATTCCAGCTTCCGCCGTGCGGAGTTCACCATCGACTCGAACATTGAGAAAACCTTTCTTGCGAATAGACTCAAAGAGTTCTTTGTAGTGACCTTTGCGCTGTTTGACGAGAGGAGCCAAAAGATAGATTTTTCTCCCAACATATTGCTGAAGAATGAGTTCGAGAATCTGTTCTTCGGTGTATTTCACCATCTTTTCTCCACTCAAATAGGAGTAGGCGTCTCCAGCGCGAGCAAAGAGCAGGCGCAGAAAGTCGTAGATTTCTGTGACGGTGCCCACCGTGGAACGCGGATTTTTGTTGGTAGTCTTTTGCTCAATGCTGATGACGGGCGAGAGTCCAGTGATTTTGTCAACATCGGGACGCTCGAGATTGTCGAGAAAGTTGCGTGCGTAAGCAGAAAATGTTTCAATATATCGGCGTTGTCCTTCGGCATAGAGCGTGTCGAAAGCCAAAGATGATTTTCCGCTTCCGCTCAAACCCGTGATGACGGTGAGCGCGTTGCGAGGAATGGTGACGTCGATGTTTTTGAGATTGTGCACACGCGCTCCCAATATCTCAATGTTGCCGTCCTCGAGTGTGGGAACGGCAGATGGGGAGGTAGAAGAGGGAGTGGGAGAGGAGTGCGTGGGATTCATATTGAAGTCTGTGTGCTATGTCTATGAGAGAGAAGAATGTGATGAGATGCCATCTGGGTGCCTGGATTGGCGGATGATGGCAGGTATTTGGGCTAAACTTTGTGTGCAATGCTGCGGGATTTCGCGTCATTTACTGACAGCATCGTAACGGCGCAAGAGATTGATGGTTTTCTTGATGTTGTAATTTCTTCCATCAGCTCCTCGAGCGATGACGTTGAGGAAATAGGCTCCTTCGGGAGCTTCATTTCCTCCGCTTTTTCCGTCCCACCCCTCGGCAGGATTTGTCCAATGCGCCACTTGTTTTCCCCAGCGGTTTACCACAACGGCACGAAAACTGACGATGCTTTGAAATCCATCTTTGGCTTTGAAGATGTCGTTGATGCCATCGCCATTGGGGGTGAAGGCATTGGGGAATTCAAGTTTGCTTTCTGCGAAGTTCAACACAAAGGGTTCGTCTTGCACATAATTGACGGTGTCGCGCCCTAAGACGAAGGAGACGAGTAGACGCACGCGGAAGTTGCCACTTTCTGAGAAATCGTAGTGAGTGGTTCGTTCGTAGCGTGTGAGAAACGGCGTTGTGCTGTTTTCGCGTAGGAATTGCCACTCATATAAAGGGGTATAATTTCCGAGGTCTTGTGGGTTAGCTTCAAAAACAACGTGGAGTGGTGCACCACCATTGAAATTGTCTTCTTGCACAGTTTGTCCTTCCGCGTTGGTGAACGACATTTTGGGATTGACGCTAGGGAGTTTTACGTTTTGCGCCTGCACTGTGACGCCTACCATAGCGAAGCAGACGAAAAGAAACCACCAGGTGTGGGTGAGTCTTTGAGAAAATGCAGTGAAAAAATGCGTCATATGCGTAGTCTTGTTTATGCAAAAATACCAATTTGCAGCCGAAGAGCAAAAAAAGTGCTCGATTTTCTTTGTTTTTTGCGGAATCTGCCGTAAATTTGCAGCATCAAAAGCGCGCCTGTGGCGAAATTGGTAGACGCGCCAGACTTAGGATCTGGTGTAGCGATACGTGTAGGTTCGAGTCCTATCAGGCGCACCCACTAAAAATCACCTCCTGACTTCAGGAGGTGATTTTTGTTTTTTCTCCTTTCTCCTTTCTTTGTTGCTTTCGTTTTCTCGAATCTTGAGTATCTTTCTTGTATCTTTAGTATCCTTGTTACTTTCTTTTTCTTGTTTTTCTCCAAAGAAGAGGAGTTTGAGTATGCTACTGAAACTTATCGTGCGATAAATTCCCCAACAGAAGGGGATGAGCGCGAGTGCTGTGGCGCATTGGAATACGAAATTTTGAGAGAAACCATCAACAACTTCTCGAACCACAAAGAAATGCGTTTGCACCACATAAATAGGAAGAGTGACGGTGCCAACCCAAGTTGCAGTTTTGACGAAAGGAACAAGACTCTTTTTGCTAACGAGTAGTGGATAGATGGTGTTGATGAGTAACATTGTTGCACAAATCCCGGCGAAACCATTGGCATAGAGGATGAGAAAATGCTGAATGTTCTCTGGATCTAGAGGAGCATAAGGCAACATATAGATGGAGTGCGAGAAATTCCACATAGGAAATACCCAAACAGCGAGCAATGTTCCTGGAATTAGGATGTAATACTGCAAAGATGGTTTGAAGTTCGTGAGTTTTCGGTAGGATATTCCTAGAAGGAAAAAGGGAAGCATGAACTTTAGATACATCCCTATGGGATAGAAGTTGAGAAAGAACGTACAACCATAGAAGAGAATCCAAAGTAATACTCTAACACTGGAATTTCGACAAATCGCAATGATGCGTGCTACAACGACAAAAGCAAAAAGCGTGTTGAGATACCACAGAGCTTCGTGATACCAAATAGGTTTTAGATGGCTCCATCCTTGACAAATCGTAAAGTATATGAGCAATGAGAAAACAATGCTGTTGACGACGCTGGGAAGAAAAAGCTGTCTTGCTTTCTGTTTTTGCCATTCCCAAAATGGCACTTGATCGAGGTTTTTTCTCAGAAAATAGCCTGAAATGAACATGAAAAGCGGCATATGAAAAGAGTAGATTCCTTCAAAGAGCGGATTTTGCTTCCAATTGGGATCAAACCATTGAATGCTATGTCCTAATAATACAAGGAATATCGCAAGACCGCGAAGAAAATCCCATTTCCGATCTCGAGAGTCGTGAAACGTTGTGGAGTTGTTGGAAATTGGTTGTTTCATTTCATTCATCAGACAGGCTTTTTATAAGGATAGTTGGGGAGTGCACGGAGAATCTCTCTAACTAGAGATGGCTTTGGGGAGAGTAATTATAAAGATTGTTGGGAGTGTGGAACATCTCTCTAATTAGAGATGTTTTGGGGGGAGAGTAATTATAATGATAGTTGGGGAAGAGGAGGGTAATGCAACATCTATAATTGTTGATTTATAGTTCTTTCGTTGCATTGATGAGCCATTCTTTATCTTCTTCTTCAGCAAGAAGAGGTAACAACTTGGTGCGCACCTTAGTGTGATAAGTATTGAGCCAGTTGCGCTCAGAAGGTTCCAGCATTTCCACCACAATAGGCGTCACATCTAAGGGACAAAGCGTGAGTGTTTCGAAATGAAGGAATTCGCCAAATGCCGTCTTCTGCGCAGGTTGAGCCACCAACACGTTTTCCAAACGCACACCAAATTTCCCCGCAACGTAAATACCAGGCTCGTTGCTCACCGTCATTCCCACATGGAAAGGCACCTCTGTTGCTGCGCGTCGATCTTTGCGAATCTGGTGAGGACCTTCGTGCACACACAAATGGCTTCCCACTCCGTGTCCAGTGCCGTGTCCGAAGTCGTACCCCTCGCGCCACATGGATTGTCGTGCTGCAAAATCGAGCGCAAGTCCTGTGGTTCCCACTGGAAAATGCGCCATAGAGAGCTGAATCATTCCTTTGAGCACCAGCGTGTAGGCTTTCTTTTCCTCCTCTGTCAGCGCACCAAGTGGAATGGTGCGCGTGATGTCGGTAGTTCCACTCACATAGTGCGCACCGCTGTCTAGGAGAAGAAAACTTTTGTTGGAAAGTTGTGCGTGATCATCTGCCGTTGCTTCATAGTGCACGATAGCACCATTGCCTGCATATCCTGCAATCGTAGCAAAAGAAAGACCGTGATATTCCGCATTTTCAGCACGAATAGCTTCCAATCTCTCAGAAATGCTCCATTCCGTTTCGTTGTTGATGCTGCCATCAGCAATTTTTTCATCCAATTCTCTGCGAAAACGCACCAGTGCTGCACCATCGAGAAGCATTGCCTGTCTAAAACCCTCAATCTCTGCGTCATTTTTGTGCGCACGCCATTGAGCAATCGGAGAAACCCCGTGGTTGGGAGTCCAAAATCCGATGGGAGATTGTGTGATGCGTTCCCACAAACCATAGTTGATGTTGAAAGCAAAGAGAAAAGTGTTCTCTTGTTGAGGCGCTTTGTTGATAAAATCCAGCACCCCATCATAAGGATGATAAGTCGTATTGACTCGTTGCAGATATTCCCTCACCTCAGGAGTAAGATGCTCATCGGTGATAAACAAGTGCACATCTTCACTTCCCACGATGAGATAAGCCAAAAACACCGGATTATATGCAATGTCTTCTCCGCGCAGATTGAGCAACCACGCAATTTCTGACGCATCATTTGTCATATAATATTGTGCGTGTTGCTGTTTCACAAACGCTCTCAATCGCTCCATTTTCGCAACGATGCTCTCTCCTGTCCATTTTTCGGGTTGAAGATAAACAACGTGGTTCGGAAGTGCTGGACGATTTTCCCAAATCTCCTCGAGTAAGTCAATATCTACCAAGAAATCTACCAAATCGTAGACCATATCCATCTGAGGTTCATAGGAAACACCCATAAAATCGAATCCAATTCGCGGATTGTGATCAAGATGAGAAAAAGACAATTCATCCCCATTCTCCAGAGTGTATCCCACCACAGACTTCATCCATTCGCTCTCGCTCGGCACACCTTCCACACCCATCCGCATCAGTTCGATGCCACTACCCGCAAGTTCTTTTTCCGCTTGAAGAAAATAGCGAGAATCTGTCCAAAGCGCAGCCTTTTCGAGCGAAACGATGAGCGTTCCTGCGCTTCCTGTAAATCCACTCAACCATTCGCGCCCCTTCCATCGGTCAGCCACATATTCATTGTTGTGGGGATCGGCAGTAGGCACGATGTAAAGGTCAAGATGATGCGTTTTCATCGCCGTGCGGAGAGCAGCAATGCGCTGAGCAGCAGGAGTAAGGGTAGACATAGGGTTGAAATAAT
>CAJPLH010000042.1 GCA_905371275.1 Prevotellaceae bacterium | reverse complement strand
AGCAACTTCCACATATTTTGGAGCAGTGGGCTGTGGAGTGGGGGTTCCGTTTTCGTCAACGGTGATTTCTTTGATGCTTTCCATAGGAAAAGCAAGCACCGTTCCGTCTGTTTTCACCACTTTCACGGTGTAGGTTTGCGCTTGCATGCTAATAGCCATACAAGCAACAATGAGAGAGAGTAGAAATTTCTTCATAGTTCTAATGTTATTGTTAGATTGTTACTGAGTAATGCTCTGCAAAGAGATTTTATTTCGTAAAGATGTAGTCACCCAAGCCAGGATAAGTGCAGATGAAACCAAAGTTCAGTCCTTATTCACCTTTAATATGAGGTATTCATTGTTTCTGGCACACAAATATAGAAATCCGAACGTCCTAATTGTACTTCGTCTAATGCCTCTACCGACTCTTGTCGCACAGCAGTGACGAGAGCGATGCGAAGTTGTGGACAATAGCGCAACAGTTGTTCAATGATTCCTTTGCGAAAATCCGTGTGGTAACTTCCATTGAAATGAATAAAGTGAGTATTGGGTTGCCAATTTTGCGCAATACTCCAAGCCATGGCTGCATCTTTCAGCGCTTGCGCTTCCACATAATGTCCTTTTCCTGAATGCTGCACCATTGCTCCCATCACTTCAAATGCCTTTTCAGCAGTGGAATCTCGTTCCACGTAGATGGGTAAGGGAGGAAGATAAGCACGTGAGGCACGCGATAGGCTATCTAACCATGTAAGTCCATGCTCCTTCACCGCGTTGGCATAACGACGAGGCACGTTTGTCGCAATAAAGGGCAAATGATTGTCGTAGGCAATAGAGAGCAAAGGCGCATAATCCGTAGAATGATTAGGCCACAAACGACATTCAGCTTCAAAACGTTCGCCAGAAATGCGACGTTGCAAGTATTCATCAAGAATGAGTTGGTTGTCGGACTCAAACATCTCAGCCCCCACCATAACTTCTTTCCCAAAGCGATCAACCAAAGTTTGAAGCACATTTTGCTCCATCCAGTGCGTGATAGGGCAATTGTGCATTTCTCCAAAGAAAACAACATCAGCGCGTGATAGGCTGTCCATCATCGCAGCGTAAGATGTAGTTTTCCCACTGTGGTCAAATAGTGCGTAGGCTTGAGGTTGTTGGGCATACGCGCTGGCGATAAAGAGAAAGGTGAGTAAGAAAAACAGTTTACGCATATAATATAGGTAAAGAGATCAGTTTAATTTGAGAATAGAAGACATCACTCGGCAAGAAAGAGCCAATGCCGCTGTTGGACGAGCGTTTGAAAACCACGTTGCACGTCTTCGGGACGTATGCTCTCTAGGATTTCTTCATAGCGGTTGAAGTCCTCTAAGCTTTCTCGATTTTTAATCAAGCGTTCTATAGCCGTGCGCCATGCAGAAGCATCATCGGGAGCAAGTTCATCATTTTTGGCAATGAGGAAAGGCCGTTTCAGTTGAGCTAATTCTGCATCACTTAAAGGCATTTGCTGCAAATCCTTCTCGATGCGAGTCAAAATCTCCTGGATTTTCTTTGGTTGATGAGGAGCAGCTGTCAAACTAACGTCCATCAAGAAGTGAGACCAAGGCGAAGCGTCATAGAACAGAGAAACATAAGGCGAATAAACAAGGCCTTCTTTCTCTCGAACAATCTGAATAACTCGTTGTCGAAGCGCATCTCTCATCAATTTCAAAATGAGCGATTGACGCAAACCAGGTTCATATTGACCACTCCAAAGTCTTTCGATGTGTAGCAAGTCTGTCTTTTCATTTGTATTATCTGGCAATTTCAGCCAAGACTCTGCTGCCTGACTAGGAGATGTCCAAGACGTTGTTGTCTCAAACGAAGGTTTCGCTTCTGGGATTTGGCTGAAAGCTGCAGCGATGTGCTTCAATTCTTCTTTTGCATCAAAGGTACCTGTCACAATAATGGTTGTTTGCTTCGTTGCTCCATATAAACGATGATAAAACTCAGCAATGTCATCCAACTTCATTTGATTCAATTCAACAGAATCGGGTTCTGTTGTGACAAAAGGTAAGATATGACCAGCCCATTCGTCTATTTTCTGATTGAGCAAATGTTCTGGCGAGCGATGCAACATACGCGACAATGTGGTTTCTTTCCCTTGTTGCTGGAGCAGTTCTTTGCGAACGTCTTCAAAATCTTTGTAGCGCAATTCGGGATAAAGCCATTTTTCGCGCAAGAAATTGTAGAACAATCGACTGTGCTTAGTAGCTGTCTGTCCCAAAAATCCGTGCCAATGATGCTCCATTGAAGTAATCAACGTGATGCCGTGCGACATTTGGAAATCGGGCAAGGCTTCGACCGGGAGAGTTCTTGTACCACCCATATCCATATATCCCGCTGCTCCTTCCAAAAGGTTGTATTTGTCAATGGGGATGTTGGCTGTACCTTGAGGAGCAACGACACTGATGTACATCAGACTATCGGCGGAGGGAGTGGGCTTAAGCACAACGCGTAAGCCATTTTTCAAACGCGCATCAAGAATATTGAGGTTTAAATAAGACTTCTGCTCGACAATCATTCGCTCATCATAGTCAGGAAAGGTGGAAATTTCTTTCGGAATTGACACTTCTGCTGTTGTTTCCTCCTCTACCTCTTTATAGATATAGCGAGGACTACGGACGCGAGTCCCTTTTCTCCACACCCATTGCCAAAGTTTACTGCGCTCTGCTTCTGACTCTGATGTATCGGGCTTATGATTTGTCCGAACGGCCACAAGCAAAGTTTGTTCTGCAGCCTGCATCCAGCGTTTGAGCATACGTTGCAAATCGGCACTTGTCGTTTCACTTATGCCTTCTATCAACTGTTGCCACTGCAGGGAGTCTGAAAAATAACGATCACCAACAACAGCATAGTCAATGAAATCATCGCACCACACTGCAGAACTCCGCAAATGCGTGGGATTCTTCTGCTGCAAATCAGCTATAAAATGCCGTTTTGCACTCCGCAATTCAGGATTGCACCAACCGTCGGTCGCCATTTGTTGGAATGCTGTCACGATTTGTCGAACACTATCGCGCAAACTCCCTTCGTCTTTGGCTACAACATTGGTGGTGAAATGATTGATATGCCCTAAATACCATGCATCACTCAAAGAATTGCGCATTCTCAAAGCACGCAGTCTTCGTTCGGCCAACAGCAGCAACAATTTTCCACGCTGAATCTCCAACGCGTCTCCCATTGTTCGCTGAGGATTTACACGATGAGGAACGATGATATCGGCTGAGGTATTTGAAAGCAATTCGTCGTGCACTACCATCACTTGTCCACCTTTTTCATATTGAAAAGGAGGAATAGATTTAGAACTTGACTTACGGGGAATTCCTCCAAATGTTTCTTTGACCTTTGCTTGTAGTTTGTTGACATCGATAGCCCCAACAACAATGAGTGTAGCTCTATTTGGGCTGTACCATTGCGCATAAAATTGTCGCAAACTCTCGGGTGTTGTTGCAGCAATCTCATCGGGTGTTCCAATGGGAAGCCGGCTATATACTCCTCCACCGTGTTTCAAAGAAAAGAAGTCGTCATTTGTAGTGTATGCTCTGATTTCTTCTTGAATAATACCTTTTTCTTGCTCTACTCTTTGGGGGAGAATGCTGATTTTGTCTAACCACTCTGCCACCATCGGTAAAGACTGTTCTAGCAAAGCCATATCTTGAGGCTGGGAAGGCACAGCGGTTTGAAACACAGTGCGATCATACCCCGTCATTGCGTTGATGTCTTGCCCAAATTTCATTCCATTTTGCTCCCAAAAGTCCACCATTGTGCGGTTGGGATAGGAGTGCGTTCCTCCAAAAGCCAAATGCTCTAGGAAATGTGCGTGCCCTTCTTGTCCCAATGCTTCAGCAGCAGAACCGACATTGAGAACCAAACGAATTTCTGCCCGTCCTGAAGGTTGGGCATTCGGCAACAACATATATCTCAAACCATTGGGTAGTGTTCCCGTCACAAGTGCTTTAGGTAAAGACACCAAGGTGCGAGAATTGAAGGGAACACTGCACCACCCCACCTGACTCCCTATTGCCCAGAGCGCAAAACTGAAGGTCAAACAGAGAAAACGAGAAGAAGATAAGCAATGAAAAATTGAGTAGCGAGGAATCAACATAACAAACCATCAATAATATAGCGCAGACATTTTTCAGCACGAAACGAGTGTTAGATGCTCTGTAGAATACAAAGGCGAGTTCAAAGCCCTAATTGTGGCTGTGCCGTAAAGTAACCCATACACACAGCCACAAATTAAGACAAAGAGAAAAACTATTCGTAGTCTACATAGCAACGAGTGTAAACCATTGAACCAGCATCGAAGGAGAATTCAAAATGTAGTTTTCCTGTTTTGAAATCTACGCTAGCCTTAGGAGCTACGAAGTTTTTTGGTTCACCAATATCATCCTTTTCTGCTGAAGACGTATTGAGATAATGCAAAGGATCAGGCGTTCCATCTTGTTCAGTCCTCGTGATTTCTGCCAAATCTTCCCAACGTTCTACTGTTTCTTCCTTGACGATCTGTTGGGCTTTTTCCCAAGTAGAGAAATAGTACTGAAAAGGAATGCGACGTGTGGAATCCCCCAAAGCGTCTTTAGTATCGGCAATGAAGTTTATTGAAGCACTCTCTCCTGATTTAACGTTATCGAAAGTCAATCCATCGAGCGTCACATCGAATTCACCGAAAGAATCCTTGCTCCAATGTAGGATTTCCATTACCTTCTTATAGTTATCTCCAGCATTTTCACCATACCAGAACTCGTCATTGCCAACAGTGAGCATATACAAGAGATAACGCTGATAATTCGTAAGTCCTAGGGGATTGTACGTCATTTTCAGCACTGGTTTCTCTGGGGTAGACTTTTCGCTCAGCGTAATGATGGTGTAGTCTTCCAAATCGCGTTCAAAAGGTTGGGTAAACGCTTGTGCATTCTCATAACCAGGGAAATATAAACGCGCATGGAGTTTCTTTACTCCCAATACTTTGGTGAGATCAACACCTAAATTATCTTTGTAACCTTTGATAAGTTGCTGCTGCACCTCTGTTAGTTGTGGCGCATCAAGGGTACGTACAACAACGCTATCTAAATTGGTCAAAGGATATTTCTCGGTACCAACTGTAAGTTCTCCATTGTTTATGGTCATTGGCTGGGATTTCAATACAGAAAAATCCCACATCTTGCTGGAAGTTGGTGTATAAACGCCAAGTGTTTGCGCAGAAACTGCACCTACTCCGCATAGCAGCATCATAACTGCAAGAACTCTACGCTTCATCGTACAAAGATTTTGGTAGACTTATCCTTCACGCGGAGCACATACAAGCCACTTGCTGGCACACTGCCCAATGTTTCAAACTGCGCATTACGCTGCACGTGAGTAGCCACTAGTTGCCCATTGAGCGAATAGAGCGCAGAAACGGTGCCAACAGGAGCATTCACCAAGACTTCTTGGCCTTGTACCTCCCACAATGCGCGTTGTTGAATGGGAGCAATGCCTGTGGGCAAAACCGTAAATTGTAGCGAACCAAAATTTGCCAATGCAAAACTCTCGGTTGTGCCGTTTTGGGTGAAATGCACTTTCCCATCTGAGAAAGAAATCTTTAGATGCTTTGCTGAGAAGGATTTGATTTCTTTGCTGCCATCAAACAATTTGATAGCACCTTCTTCGGATTTGTGTTCGTCACTAACCGTTTGTGCCAAAGCTGGCACTGTGGCTAACAACAAGAACAATGCTGTGTAGAATTTTTTCATATCGTAATTATTGAAGTGATTTGTGATGAATGGACTACAAGGTTCCGCAAACAATGAATAGATTTACAGAACTATTCTTCCAAACAACTGATATTCTTATTTTGACATTAAAGTCTAATCTGTTCAGATTCTAATGACCGATTGGGGTTAAAGCAATTATTCTCCTAACCTTAAGCGAGGCCAACCGAAATTTTGGCTCGCGCGATCATTATATAAGTATTCGCCTTTAGGAATTGGGAGATTCCAACGATAATCATTGGGTGAAATTAGGGCTTTATGCGACAAACCTTTCGTCCAATCGCGAAGAAGGGTTTGTCGATAGCGTTTCAAATCGAAAAAGCGTTCGCCTTCTCCAAGAAACTCTAACTGTTTCTCTTGCAAAATAGCCGACAAAAGAGCGTCTCCTTCTAAATTGCTAGCTAACAATGTGGCTTCACGCTGACCCAAATAGTCATTCATTGTGGCAATGGCTTCCGTAGATTTTCCTTGATGTGCCAAAGCCTCAGCTAAGATAAAGTAAGCACCGGCTGTGCGATACAAACTTACATAATGCGTTTCTCCAGAATTGCCACCATTTGTTCGAGCCCAATTCACGGCGTTGTACTTGCCAAAACAATTCTTCATCTGTCCGAGAGGAGAATCAGGTAACTTCTTGTCGAATACACTGGCATTGCGCCGCAAATCTGTCTGTCCGAATCTAGACAGCACCGTAGGATTTACCGTAAAACAATCGCCCGTTTGGCGATCATACACGATTTCTGTGTAAAAATATCGGTTGATATAGGGAGCAAATATGCGCGCTTCACATTGATTTCCTTGCCATAATTGTTGGTAAACCTCACGCTGCAGCGATGCTGTCCCTCCTTTTTGCGTAACCACCAAGCGAGCCCAGCGTTCTGCAGCAGCATAATCGCCTGCATATAACTCTAATTCTGCTCGCAAATAGGCAGCAGCGAGTGGAGTAAACCAATGTTGCTGACGGGAAGTTGCAGAAGTATTTGCTGAAATGGGGGCGGAAAAACTAGCCAAAGGGGTGCTACGTTCCAAGATGTGACGAATGCTGTCGATGCTCTCGCCTACCGATAGACGTGGAGAGGCTGTCATCTGCAAACGCTCTTTGAAAATAATACCTGCACTATCGGAAGTCGACGTAGGAATGGGCGAAAAAGCACGAAGTAACTGGAAATAAGCATAAGCTTTTATTCGTTGACTCTCCAAAGCAATGTCTTGCAACTCTTGCGATTTAGGCAAAGAATCTACTCTTTCTTGCACAGTATTGGCGACTGCAATCGTTGAATAACAACGTGCCCACAAATCATTGCCTAAAGTTGTTAGTTCGTCAGCATCAAAACTAGCCAATTTCTGTAGGGAAGGATTGCTGCGGAGCTTATAAGTGGGGCGAAAATCATCGCTCAACACGGAGAACGTGAAATGCTCTAAGGGAAGATTGACATAAGCCGTTGCCAATAATTCTCTCGCGCTCTGAGCATCTACGATGGCATTCGGGTCGGCATATCGGTTTTCATAAGGTACATCGAGCGAACAACCTTGAAAAAGAGATACCCATCCCCACAAAATTGCGCCCACAATGAGAGAAGGACGCTGCCACTTGGCGCAACGTACAAAAGACTGATGAGTGCAGAAAGATAACTTCATCGAGATAAGTATTATAGATTAGAACGTGAGATTGAGATTGAACGCAACAACGGGCTGCAATGTCCCAGAAAGACGACCGCTTTCAGGGTCGGATTCGGCATAACTAGTCAGCGTAAAGAGATTGGAAGCCTGAATGCCACAATACGCATACTGCACCACGTAGCCTATATGCTGTAATAAATTGCGTGGAATGCGATAACGCAAAGAAAGCATCGACAAACGCAAATAGTCACTTCGACCAACATTGGTGGAATTGGCGTACTGAAGCAGTGTCTGTGAAGCAGACGAAACAAAGCGCGTGTGATAAACTTTGTTGTTATCTCCCTTGTTCCACCACGTTTTTTCGGTCATTCCTGCTACAGCATTGCGATACGCCTCATCACTCATCCGCGCGTATTTATAATTATATCGGCGAACTCCCCCCGACACATAGTAGAAATCAGCATCGAGCGTGAAGGACTTCCATTCGAAAGTAAGTCCAAACGTGCCAGTATAAGGAGGTGTCGTAAATCCTAAGGCAACAAAATCAGAGCGTTTGGGATTATCGTGCAGTTTCATCGGATTTCCTTGCGGAGAAACAAAGGTGGGTAACCCCGTAGTATCGTCAATGCCAGTGGCAGTGAGTCCGTAAAGCACATCGTAAGGCTTTCCTACTTCAAAAACAGGAAGAGGGTCACTGTCGTTTAAGTATAATCTATCAGTGAAATAAAGACTTACTACGCGATTTCTATTGTAAGACAAAGAAGCGCGTGCTGACAATCTTACTTCTCTTTGCGAGAGAATGCGATAGTTAGCCGAAATCTCATATCCCTCATTGCGCAACACCCCAATATTTCGCGTCATTGTGGTGAAGCCATTACTTAAGGGGATGGGCACTTCTAAGAGAGCATTACTAGTTTGCCGACGATAAAGGTTGAAATTGAGCGACAGTTTTCGCCATAGTTCAAATGAAAGAGAAGCGTCATAAGTATCGGTATGTTCTGCCTTCAGTTGAGAATTGTAGAGGGCTTGGAGTTGCAACAACCGCGTGTCGGAGTAGAACTCAGTGTTGTGGTAAGAGAACGTGCCGATGGTTGCTGCAGCAGAAACACCAGATAGGTTTGCAGTTTGCCCAAAAGAGGCTCGCAAATTGAGATTACTCAAAATATCTTGCGATTTCAACCATTCGTATTGCGTAGGCGTCCAACCTAAGCCTACCGCCCAAGCCGTATTCCAACGATGCTGTGCAGGTAACAAAGAAGAGGCATCGCGTTTGTAACTAGCAAATAAATCGTAGGTGTTTTGATAAGAATAGCCCCCCACGAAGCCAACTCCGAATTGACGGTTACGTTCAATCGTGCTACCCACTGCAGGCTTGCGGTTTCCGCTTAAAGATTGGTTGATCAATGCAGCAGACATCTTGGTGCCGACACCATAACCCGTCAGACTCGTATTGTCTAAGTCGGACTGATAGGCATCAACATTCGCCCCCAGTGTGAGATCGTGCACCTCGTTCCAACTACGGTTGTAAGTCAAACGGAAATTGGCACTAATGTTTTGCTGCGTATCCTTAGAACGACTGATGCGTCCGCGCTCATTGGGACGCGCACCACTCTCACGCTCACTCCAAGCTGTAGAGGGAGTAAAATTCGTTTCTTCGTTCAACACGAAATCCAACCCCACCACGGCGTCAAGACTTAGATATTTCCAAGGCTTCAAATTGAGAGAAGCATTTATCCCTCCACGCTTGTCACCGCCCGTCTTACTATATTGGTGCAAAAGGTCATTAAGCGTAAAGTTACTGCCCTTATTGCCATACGACCATAGTTTTCCTGTTCTGCTCTCATAAGGATTGAGCAAATAGACCAAGTCAGAAGGCGAAGCATCAGTGCCATTGGGAGTTTCTATTTGACTATATCCCATATCTGCGCCAATCGATGCATAGCCTATGTGACCAATTTGTTGATCAATCGACATTCGGGCAGTAATGCGATTCGTGCTGTTGCCAGGGAGACGCCCACCCTGACTACTAAAGTTGGTAGAAATGTAGTAAGACGTCGCTTCATTTCCTCCTCTCAAACTGAGATTATGGGATTGATAAAGATTGGGACGAATCAATTCATTGAACCAATCCGTATCGATACGCGACAAACTATCTAAAACTTGTTGACCAGCTGCAATGCGCTCTGATAAATCGGGAGCTGTGGGGTAGATGCGACGCAGATAGTCTGCACTATAGAGATAGCCTGGCGCAAGCGGATTTTGCAATCTTCGCTCAAAATCCAGTTTCTCTTGCGTGTGCATCATCTCTACACCGCGACGCCCTTGCAAGGTAATCCCAAGATTCATACTATAAGATGCCGTTAAACGTCCAGTGGTGTTGCCACGTTTCGACGTAATTTCCACTACCCCATTGGCTGCTTTGATGCCATACAGTGCAGTTCCCACAGCGTCTTTCAAAACTTTGATTTCGCTGATATCATTGGGGTTTAACGTGAGGAAAGCATCGGAGGAGATGACTTTGCCATCCAATACATACAAAGGCTCGTTGGCTGCATCACCACGACGCAACGAAGAGTTACCACGAATACGGATTTGAGGCTTTTCTCCCAGCTCTCCCCGATTGATAACCACCAATCCAGGCACACTTCCTTGCAAAGCCATCGACATATCAATCATTGGTTTGTTCACCAACAACTTCATATTGACAGTTTGCACCACACCAGACTTCGCACGGATGTCAAGTGCATTGATGTTGGGTCGCGCAGTTATCACCGCCTCACCGAGCTTTCGTTCTGAATGCTCAGAAGTTTGAGCGTGAAGTGGTAATATGATGCTAAAGAAACAAGGAATAGCGAGATGACGCATAAGGAAGTGAGTGCAATGAAGTGAATACACAACGTAGTCCCTCGTGAAAATGGTGAGCAATCACAAGGGACATGGTTTAGATGGTGCAAAGTTACGGACTTATCATCGGTTTGAAAATCGCTATATCTAGCGATTCTGCACAACAAACACTAGGATTTTAGCAAAAAATGAGGGCAGAAAAGCCCCCAAATAAGCCTTTTCTGCCCCAGAAAATAGGGATTTTTTCGACTGAAATCTTGAATAATCGAAAAATAGTTGTGCAAATATCACTAGAAATGATGAGTGCAACCACTTTTGTGGGAACTATTTCATCGAGTAACTAAACGCCACTACTTTGCATAGATTTCTTGTGTTCACAACTAGCCATCATTTCTTCTTCCTAAAGACAATGATAAGCACGGCAGGGATAATAAGAGCAATGCCTAGAATCGTAGGCAATTGCAAACACTCTCCCATAAAGAGAACACCCAACAATATGGCCGTTACTGGTTCTAGAACGCCTAAAACTGCCGTGACTGTTGGACCTATCATTTGAATGGCATAGACTAAAGCCAGATTTGTAACGACTGTGCAGACGATTGAAAGCGCTAAAAGGTTGAGCCAGCCATTGAAACTTGGAAGTAGAGCATAACTGACAGCGTGCTCTGCTTCACTATGTTCATAAAGCATTGTCGCAGCAAAGATGAGCGCGCCTAGCATCATCACATAAAAAGTCAGTTTTGTGGGAGGTAAAGTCGAAATCTTGGAGCGGTTTACGCGTATCAAATAGAGCGCAAAGCAAAAAGCAGAGATTATTTCTAACAACACTCCCACAAGTCCCACTTCTCCTTGGCCTGTGGACGACAAAACGAACAATCCCGACACAGCCATCATTATAGCAATAATAGTGGAAGTACGTCGCGGCTCGTTGAAAAAGAGCATCATAATGAGTGCTGTAAAGACTGGATACATAAAATGTAGTGTCGTAGCTACCCCACTAGGCATATAACTATAGCCAGCAATCAAAAAAAGCGCAGCACCATCGCTTAGGAATGCCAAAAGCGCCAATCGCAAAAACTCGGGAAATGTGATGCGAAAGGAAATCCCTTTGACCATCATAATGCACGCTATAAGCAACGCAGCAATGCCAAAACGATAAAAAAGAATGGTTGCTGAGGCTAGAGGTGAACCTTCTGATGGATGCTGTAAATCTTTGGTGAAAAGCGGAATAAAACCATAACAAACAGCTGCGAATAAGCCTAAGAGTAACCCTCCACTCGAAAATTTCTTGACTGTTGTGCGCATAACCTTAATGATGTCTACAATTAAACCCAAATCAGTCATTAGACTGTTATAGTACAATTCGTTAAAGAGTAGATAACTTTCTGTCATCTTTCATTATCTTATTGGCATCTTTTTTTTCGTTCTTTCTCGCCGTAGCCCGCTACGACTTCGAACTAACGATAAACAATCTGCTCAATAATCTAATGAAATCTGTTCAGAATCTAATGACCGATTTGGGTTAAAGCAAAAGGAAACAGAGAAAACCATAGTTACTCTACCCTTCCCTAACAAAATCGAGAGCTTCTTTAATCAGTTCATCACTAGCTTCTTCATCTAAACACAACTGGCCTATATCGGAAAGTAGCGTGAAATTGATGTGTTGACCTCTATTTTTTTTGTCGTGGCGCATACATTCCAACAAACTACCGTAATCCTTGCAGGAGATATTTGGACGACCATAATGCGCCACCACAAATTGTGTTGTCTTTCTCAAAACTTCTAGTGGGAACTTCTTTTGCACAACACTAAGATACAGTTCGCCAAGCAAGCCCCAAGCCACTGCATAGCCGTGCAGCACGGGAGTTTCTTTGTGCAGTAGCACACTTTCTAGAGAATGTCCTATTGTATGCCCCAAATTGAGGGCTTTGCGGAGACCTTTCTCGTGAGGATCTTGCGCTACCACAGACTGTTTGAACGAAATGCTCTCACGCACCATGTCTTGCAACCCTACAAAATCAGGATTGTATAAAGGGAATTGTAAATGACGTGCCCACATAGCACGATTACTTAACAAACTGTGTTTTAGCATCTCGGCGTAACCTGACACGAGATTTGGCATATCCAAAGTGCGCAACAAATCAGTACAGATAAAAACTACATCTGCCTCGTGAAATGCTCCGATTTCATTCTTGAGCCCTCCAAAATTCACTCCAGTCTTTCCGCCAACAGCAGCATCCACCATCGCAAGAAGTGTCGTTGGCACATTGACAAAACGGATGCCACGCTTGTAGGTTGCAGCCGCAAAACCGCCTAAATCCGTAAGCATCCCCCCACCAACATTCACTAGAAGGCTATGCCGAGTCGCAGAAGCTGCTTGCATTCCACTCCACACATCGGAGAGTGATTGCAAATCTTTGTGTGCTTCTCCTGCCTCTACAATAAGTTCCAATTGACCTTTACGAATTTCGCGTAATTGTGGGGCGCAGAGTTGATGAGTGTTGCTATCAAAAAGCCAGACTATCGTGTCGGGCTTGGCTAATGCGCCTAATGTTTTGCGCAAATCATCAACTAATGATTGAGCATATACTACTTTCTGCATAGATAGATGAGGTTATGTGCAAGTATGCACGAGAAGGAATTACTGGTAAGGGAAACGACCCATTTTCTTGTTCCTCTTCAGACTGAACTCACTGGCCTTTGCTATGTCGCACAGCCTTATTCCAAGCTTCCTTTTTCCTCATAAGCTTCGATGGCCGCACGATAATGCGAGGGAATCTCCGCAGATTGTTGCGCTGCAAGATCAAAACATACCATCACCGTCTCAGACTGACAAACCACACTCCCATTCTATTGATTGATAGCTCGTTGGCGCAACGTGAAACTCTTTGTGCCAAGATGACTAACACGCGTTTCTA
>CAJPLH010000041.1 GCA_905371275.1 Prevotellaceae bacterium | reverse complement strand
CCTGTATTGTGCGTGTGTACGCGCGCGCGTGAGAGAGGGAGATTACACGTATTTTTACAATTTAGTTTTTCCCTTCTTCTCCATCTCCTCTCACCCACTAGAAAACCACCCGTCAGTTTACCAAAAACAACACGTTGTTTTATGAAAAACGATACGTTGTTTTATGGAAAACAAGCCGTCATTTTATGAAAAACGACACGTCGTTTTATGAAAAACAAGCCGTCATCTGTATTGTATGTTGAAGAGAGGATGGTCTTTCTCTATCATTTAGGGAAGGTTCATTGGTAATTAGGAGAATGAGTAGAATGAAACTAGAAACAGAATGAGTAGTCAGTATTGTTGCCACAAGTCTTCTTTTTCTGAGATAAATTTAGTAAATTTGCCGTGTCTTTCTGCTGAAAATAAGATGGATAGACTAAATAGCTATATCGTCACCAATTAAACGAAGGGTAATCCTCTCTCTTGGAGTTGTATACTGAAAATAAGATGCAACTTTGCTGCCTTAGATGCTGGCTTTTGGTGATTAGTGCTGCGTATGGTGCAATTTGCGTTTTCGTTGTGAATAATTTTATCAATTTAATAAGTACAAGGTTATGGGTTTAAGCTACCAACTGGAAGAACTTTACGATAAGAAGTGGTTCAAACTCAAGGAAGTGCTCAAAGAGAATGAGATTGAAGTTCGCTCTCCACTTTTGTTGAGTCTAAACAAATATGATGAAGACGATTCTGAGAAATGGTATACCGATGCAGACCTAAAAGTGATGATTTTTGGGCGAGAAGTAAATAGATGGGGAGTTCCTGCGGTCGAAGAACCAATTCCTGCCGACTTTATGGAATTATATCAAGAATTTTATCACGAGAATTACCACGAATTGGAGAATAATATCTATTTTTCGGTGAGATCTCCTTTTTTCAACATCGGATTTAATGGCTTCACAAGTTCCATTTTTGAGTTTTTACAGCAAGAATTCCCTAATAAGAGGGCAGCCTTTCTTTGGAACAACATCTCAAAGCTAGCCGCTGTGGGTAGTAATGGAAGAGGGGTGTCGGTTGATGCCTTTACGCATCAGTTGGAACAAGAGTATTTTCGTGTTATTCCCGACGAAATAGAACTTCTGAAACCAGATGTTGTAATCTTCCTTACGGGGGTTGATGAGAAATACAATCAATACATTGCAGAGAACTTTGTGATAAAAGATGCTCCAATTCAGCTATCAGGTTTGCCAATTAGAGATGTGGCTAAACTGAATTTTGAGTCTGTAAAATGGGCATACCGCACCCATCATCCTGCCGATAGATCAAGTGGAGCTGATACTTGGATGTGGTACCACGCCATCCTTGATGATCTAAAAAGCAACCTTAGAGAAGTACTTGGGAAATGAAGCATAGGTTATCAACATAAAATTTGTCTGTTATGAGTAAATAACAATGTAGATGGTGTGGACGTCAATATGAAACGGGCAGCCTTTGAATGATGGCTTCTGTTGCGGTGCCCATCGTGCTTATGCTCGCAAAAACAAAATATATGGAAAACCGCCTAGAGGATGTGTATACTTATTAATCTTGGTCTGCCTTGCATTCTTTGGTTTGTCTCTGTACATTAACAACAATAAAGATGCCTACAAAGGATACAAGTCACGTGTTGATAAGGTGTCCCACAAAAGCAAAAGAAGCAAAATACATAGGAAACATAGGAGAAAGCGTCACAAACGAAGAGGGCAGGAACGTACATACAAAATGGAAAGAATTGGAACAGAGGGAAGAGCAGGAGAAACTGAAACGAATGCTCCTGTTGGAGAGAGTTCCCCATCTGCATCATCTGATGCTCAACTCAATGCAGCGATATAAGCAACTGTTATAACCTCCTTTGAGGATGTTGGTACTTCAGTTCAGCCAATGTGACATTAAATCAGCCTGCAATTTGACTTAAACCCAACAAAAAAGACCAGCGAGATGTACTTCAACATCTCGCTGGTCGTCTTATTGAAAGGAGGAAATAGATGCAGTGGTATTTCACCCACAGAAAGGGGAATGAGGGGAGTTGCTATTTGCAATGAATGGTGAGTCGTCGCTCTTCTGTGCTGTCTTTAGGAATGAAGACAATCTCTGTTTTCTTGCCAGAAAGCACGAAGGGCGGAGTGGACACTGCCTTGGCAAAATTGATGTGCTCGCAGCGTTTGCCGTTGATTTCCACAATGCGGTCGCCTTGACGAATGGGAAGTTTCGCATTCCACACAATGCCAGCTGCGATGGTGCCATCTGCCGTGATGGTAGGCACGACTTCCCATTCGGCTTGATAGACCTTGAGGGGCTCTTTTTGTGCAGGATGAGGGAGGAAATAGAAGGTGCGTCGAGGAAAATCTATGGCGACATCTCCATAATTGAAGAGTTGCGAGCCAAGTCGCGATGCCGTGCCGTCGGTGGTGATGGTGGCTACATCGGCAAATCGGAAGTGCGCTATCTCCATCTGGGGAATGAGGATGCGGTGCTTGGTGCTGACTCCCTCGATGCCACTCGCCCCCATAGACAAAGTGCCGTCGGCAGTGGACAAAATGCGCGCGGTGGAACGATGTTGTGTGAGACGTTCGCGTTGACGGTTCGACATTTCATAAAAACCTTCCGCTCCGCTGTCGAACATCACCGTGTCGAGGTCTGTTTTTCCCAAACGCACCGCCACCATAGGCACATAGTCGTTGGGGAGCAACGGGAGAGCGCGCGAAAAATCGAGTCCCAACCCCTCGGAGAGGGTGGTGAAGATGAATTGTCGTTGCTGCGTGTCCCACTTGACAATGCCCATTCGCAAGAGATTGTATCCCAAGATGCCGTCAATGAGTTGCGCTGTGGGGTTGCCCTTTTCCCATTGCATAGCTTGGATGTTGCGAAAGGTCACAGCCCCTAGTTGCAAGCTGTCGAGATTGACCAGAGATGCTTGCACCGCTCTGCCGTTGGAGTCTTCGCCTGTGCGCATTTCTCCTGCCTTGAGTCCGATGCGTGTGGCAAATTCGTAGCTCACGCAGCAGGGAGCACCTGTGTCGAGCAGAAAACGGCCTTGTTGTCCATTGACTTTGAGAGAAACAAGGAGTTTTCCTCCCTCATTGACATAGGGCACGATGGCGCGAAAGCGTTGTGCAACTGTGAAGAGAGAGGTGGAAATCAACAAGCAGCCGAGAACCAACGACCGAAGAAAGGGACTTGTCATAGGAGGGGATAGAAATCGTGCTAGGTGAATGATTACTTTTGAGGGGCAGTAGGAATCTTCTCCATTTCTTCGAGGAATTTCTCCATTTGGAGTGCGCCCACTACCTTACCGGCTACTGTGCCATCGGGATTGATGACGAGGAGTGTGGGATAGGCGGTGATGCCGTAGCGTTTGGCCACTTCGAGTCCTTCGCCTTTCTCCATATCCATTTTGAGATTGACGAAGCGTGCGTTGAACACCTTCCCCACTTCAGGACGAGGAAAGACATCTCGCGCCAACATTTTGCAAGGTCCGCACCATTCGGTGAAGCAGTCCACAAAAACTTGTTTGCCGCTCTCTTTGGCTTTTGCTAGGGCTTCTTTGAGGGTGAGGTGCTCGAAGATGATACCATCGTTTTTCTCCAAACGGTCTGCCAAGAAACTCAATTGTTTGGCTGCGCTTCCTGTTTCGACTTTGGAACGCTGACGGAGATAAGCGCAAAGGCGTTGTGTTTGTTGGGCGTTGAGGTCGGGAAAATCGAAGGTGAGTTCGTAGCTAGCGCGCGAACTTTGGAATTTTGCGCCTTCTTTTTCCATAAAGTCAATGAGCGCGTCATATTGTTTGGTGCCACGGAGTTCCGCCAATTTGAGCGTAGGATAGATGGCTGAAGTGTCGGCAATGGCGGCTTTGCGTGCTCCCAAGGAGAGGTCTAAGAGTGCATCGGCATCATAGGGGGTAGTGCCGGAAGCGTAGGCCGCGGCTTCAGAATAAAACATACGTTCCAAGAAACCATTTACTTTGGCTTCCCCGACGTTTTTGACAAAAGCATCGCGATGTTCCACCAAATAGTGGTAGAGCGGAGCTTGGCGGTCGGTGATGAGGCGCGAAAGAATGAACCAGTTGTCCTCCTTTGCATATTCCTTCTCCGAGAGTTGCGACCAATATTCTTGTGCCACTTGGTTGAAAGTGGAGTCGTCAGCAAGATTCAGCGCATAAAGATAGTTGCGGAGCGTCTTTTTGTCGCGTTTTCCTTTTTGATAAGCAGCAGAAAGTCCTGCGAGAGAAGTTTTGGGAGAGAGAGAAAGTGCCAAATCCTTTTGAAAATCGGGGAGTTGTTTGCCACCGATGATGCGTTGGACGACATTCCCCTCAGCATCGAGGACGAGAAAATGGGCAAATCGATGAATGTTGTAGCGCTTAGCAATGGCAGCATTCTGTCGTTTGCTCACATCCATATAGAAAGGAATGAAATTCTTGTGGAGATAGTCTGCAAATTCTTGGTTAGAAAAGACATAGATGTCCATACCGTGACAGGGAATCGCCCAATCCGCGAAACAATTGAAGAAGATGGGCTTCTTCTCGGCTTTGGCGCGCGTCAAAGCTTCGTCGAGGGTGCGCACATAGTTGACTTTGATGTCGGCTTTCACTTTGTCGCCATACATACTGGGTTCTACTTGAGCCGCAACAGAAAGAGAGGCAAGGCCGCCTAAAACAGTGGCACAAGTGAGGAGTAGAGATTTGAGAGTCATATAGAGAAAATGCTTAGACGTAGGATGTATTCTTGTGAGAAATTTCGTCAAAGGTACGGATTCTTTCTGGAAGATGTAGACGATTAGTCGGAGAAAAGGGATGATTTCTCCTAAAATAGGCTATTTATTTGTTCGTGGCAGTCACATCTTTGACACAGCGCACGCTGTAGAGCACGGAGCGCGCCATATTGTCAATACGAGAAGTGCCGCGCCACACCTTGTCGTTGAAATGCGAAGACATACGCACGATGGCACCTTGAAGGGAATCGTTGAGGGTGACGGGAGTAGAAGTCCAATAGTACCACGATTTTCCACGTCCGATGTAGAGTTGTCCGCGAGATTTTTGGTAAGCATTGGTACCACCGAGAGGAGCATTGAATCCGCTTGCTCCACCTTCGCTCATCACGGTGCCTAAGCCTGCACCGCGCCACGCATTGTTGCGCTGCGCTTCTTGTGCAGAGAGTCCGAAGGCTTGTTCTAGTTGTTGCCAATCTTTGTCGGAGGGTAGACGCCAACCTTCAGGAACCGCTTTTTGAGCGGCTTCAAAAGAATAGAGGAAACCATATTTTTTGACGTATCCTCCGTTGGCTTTCTCCGCTTTTTCGAAGTTGGCACGACCATATTTAGCGCGAGCGGCAGGTTGTTGAGCAAAACTAGCGAGGCGAGTGGTGAGGGTGTCGTCGAAAGCGGGGTTGAGATAGGCGATGTTTTCGCGTAGTTGTTCGGCGGTGAATCGACCACGCTTGAATTGTTTGAAATAGGGGAGCACGAAATTGTCGATGGGTGTTCCTTCTACTTTCCATCCATCAAACTTGGGGTCTTTGAAGAGATCCTCAATGATTTGTCCCAAAATCTGATTGTCGGGCACCATTGTTTTTGGATTAACGGGCGTTTCTTCCCAAGTGAAAGCTCCATCTAGGCTGTATCCATTGGGAGCAAAGCGCAGATTTTCTGCCAACCAAAGTTGGTTGCCTACACGAATGGTGTGATAGACATTGCTGTCGCGAGGGTCGGTGAAGTCGGGGCCAGCAGTGACTGACGATGCGCGATAGGAGAAATCGCGTGTTTCGTCGTCGCGGCAACCCACGAGTGTGCAGGTGACTAGTAGGAGGAGGGAATATAGTATGGACTTCATAAGGAGGACTTAGACTTTGTCGGTGAGTAATGTGCAAAAAACGGAACGATGCGGAGGTTTATTGTTGGATTTCATCCTTCGTTTTCTCGCCATGGCATAACTCGAGCAAGCTCGGTTCTGCTCATTTGGCTTAAGGAAAACGTTCGATGCGATTGTAGTTGAGGTTCAACCCAAGGGTTTGGGTGATGAAGGTGTGGAGCAACTCGTATTTCTGCATCACGAGAGGGTAGTTGCCATAGCGTTGACGGAATCCACCATCACCCAAATAGAGCAAGGCTTGAAGATATTGTTCGCGGTCTTCGTTGTCGTCGCTTGGTGCGTAAGCCCCTGACTGTTTCCAACCTGCGATGAAACCGAATTGTGCAATTTCACCCATCATAGCGTTGCGTATATTTTGTGCTTCTTCCTCGTCTTGCGCCAGAGGTTCTTTGCCTTCGGTTTGGCGCAACAACAAAGTGACGATGTCTTCGTGCTGATAGGGGGTGAAAGGCGGTTCGTCGAAGAGAGCATTGACGGAATAGATGAAACTCTTTTTGCCTAAGTCTAAGACCGTGGGGAGCGTATAGGTGTTGTTGAGCTTCTTCCACTCTTGACCATACCATCCGTTAGTTTTGCTCACTTCGGCAAAACGTCCGCAGAGTGCCGTTTGTGCTTTGACACGATCGCTCACCATACTCTGCACGATGGTATTGATTTGTGTGGCTACTTTGGCAGAATCTGTGAGCGCGCGCACTTGAGCAAGCACAAGAGTGCGAAATCCCACGTGGAAAGTGGGTTGTTGTGTGCGGTGTGTCGAAGTGGCTGTGAGAGTGTCGGCCACAAGGATACTAAAAGGTCGCATAGGTTGGGAAATCTGTCCGAGATAGCTGCGAATGAAACGGAGTGCGCGCATTTGGTCTTCGGGAGCTGTGAGATAGACGTAAGAGTATTTCACACCGCGGTTGTAACCAGAGAACGTCCAGTTGAGATCGACTGTTTCATAGGTGGTGCGTGGTTTTCCATCTACTCCTATGCCTTCGGTATGTTTTGCGATGGTGTCGTTGAAATAGACGGGGACTCCGAAATCCTTGTAGAGCAAATAGCGCTCATGTTGGATGGAATCGTTGGGTTGGTCGGTGATGATAAAGTCGTTGCCGTAAGTGAGCCTCGGTGTGATGGGCTCTTCGCTACTGCAGGCTGAGAGTGCAAGAACAGAACAGAGGAACAAAAAGATATGTTTCATAAGGGGTGGGGAGATGCTTGAAATGTTGAGAAACGTATGGTGTTGTCGCTTTTCGCGGAGGAAGCTCAATCCGTTAGCGTGGCTCCTCGTAGAGTGGTGCGAGGATGCTTAGGGAGCGGGAGGTGTCTCGGTGTTGTTGCCTTCTTCGTCTTCTTTGGGAAGTTCGGGCAATTCGCGAGGTTTCTTCACCTCCACGCGTTCGGGACGGAGGTTGTTGGGCATCGGCACCTTGTCGAACGATACGAAACTCTCGGGAAGAGAGAAGGTGTAAGCCGCATCACCTGAGGGAAGAGTGAAGAGGTGCGTGGTGAGAAATGAGTTTTGCTCCGTGTAGGCATTGAAAGCGTGTACAACGGTCTTGTGTAAAGGATGCTTTTCCAATACACTATAGCGACGGAGATCGAACCATCGGTGACCCTCGAAACAGAGTTCGCGGCGGCGTTCGTTGCGAATCTCATTCACGAGTTCTTCTCCCGTTCTGTCGTCCAACTTGTCGTCAATGCGTTGACGTTGCAGCTGATGAAGCACCGAGTTGGCTTCGGCTTCTTTGCCTTGCATCACCAAGGCTTCGGCCAGATTGAGATAGGCTTCGGCAGTGCGCAGGGTGAAACCATCGGAGACGTGGTTGGCTTCGTTGGTTCGTTCGTATTTATTGGTCAATCCAATGCTGTCGGAGAGAGAGTTTTTGCTGAAAAACGCGTTGCGACGTGCATCAAATTCAGAGAACAAGTCGTACAATTCTTGCGTAACACAATAGTCGGCTGGAGCTCCCGTGAGCGAAGTATTGCGGTCGGTGGCAGCCAAATAGTTGGATCCTTGTGTGAAAAGGATTTCTGGGTTGTTGCGTGTCAAAAAGGGCTTACCTGACTGAAGAGCAGCAATGGGTGTGAGTTTTGCACGTGGACTTTGCACCACCTTGCGAGCTGCTTTTTCAGCATCATTCCAGCGTTGCATATAGAGATACACGCGACTCAGCAGGAGATTGGCGGCTTCGGCCGATGCACGGTGCAGACGGAAGCGGTCGGGTTGAGGAGCAGTGGTGAGTTCGCTAGCGGCAGTCTCTAAGTCTTTTGCCATTTGTGCGTAGACTTCAGCGTTGGTGGCGCGTGAAAATTGCGTTTCCTTGTCTTTCTGGTGCTCTACATAGGAGGTGAGTTTCAAGGGAACACAAAGATCAACGTTGGCAGAGTCGAGACGATAAGGTCGTCCATAGAGATTGGCAAGTGTGAAGTAGAATTGTGAGCGAACAAAGAGAGCTTCTCCCTTGACACGATGGTAGAGCGCATCGTCTTCTTGGGTGGAATGCTGCATATTTTCGATCAACTCAACAATGTTGTTGACGTGATTGATACGTGTGTAGAGCTTCTTGATGGTAGCATCGTCGTTGTTTTTGTTGGTGCGACCATAGTTGTAGCGCACATCTTGTTGCCAAGTGAAGTAGCCATACATAGGAGCCACGGTTTGTGTCCAAGCCGTGTTGCCAATGTTGCCTTGCTGCGAGGTGCCAGTGGTGTTGATGTCGTCGTCGAGGATGTTGATAAAGCCATAGGTGTTAGCAGAAACACCTTTATTGACAGCTTCGCTTTTGAGATAAACATCTCCCACCAGGAGTTCGTTGAGGTCTTGCACCGACTTAGCGACGACGCGGTCTTGAGAATACTGGTCGAGGAAGTCATTGCAACTTGCAGTGCCTAGGAGAGAAAGAGCAAGTGCGAGGGTCGAAAACTTGTGATTCATAAGAAATCTATGCTTTGTTGAGGCTTTGACTTTCTGCACTGTGTAGAAAGCGCGTGGAGTCTGCATCAAGATGGGAGATGATTAAAACGAAATTCTCAAACCAAAGGTGAAGGATGGTCGAAGAGAGAGGGAAGTTTGCAGTGAGAACCCCGATTGTGTGGGGTCTTGTCCTTCAAGAGCAGAGGATTTCAAGGTGAAAACATTGCTCATTGCTGCATCGAGTGCGAGGTTGGAGAAGGGAAGTCCTTTGAGTTGTTTGCGTGTGAATTGATAGCGCAAAGCGAGATTGCTCAGACGTAAATAACTTCCGGAAACTACGCGCGCATTCGAGTTGTCGTACATCATCCAATAGTTGTCGGCAAAAGTTTCAAAACCTTGAGTTGCAGCAGGAGTAGCAGCACTCCAGTGGTAACGATTTTCTTGGAAAGCTGGATCGCTCGGACTGATGAGCGAAGGAAGTTGGGTGTGACGCTCATCACCAGGTTTGCGCCAACGCTGGGTAAACTCCTTGCGCACGTTGTTTTCCGATGAAACGCCGTCTAACACATCTTTATATAAGGCGAATTTGCGAATCTTATTGCCCAGAGTATAGTTGAAACTTGCGGAGAGCGACCACTGTTGATAGCGCAAAGTGCTGTAGAATGAGCCTGCGAAGTTGGGTTCGCGACTTCCACTAACCACTCCCACGCGATCCATTATGCGGTCGAGCGGCTGTCCTTCGAGCAAGTGCTGACGGTCGCGATAATCATCGAAGAGGGGAAGACCATTTTGTGGGTCGAGTCCGATGAAGTTATAGCTATAGAAAGTGCCAATCGACTTGCCGTCCATAATGGCAGCGCCGTTGAGATATTGTTCAATCTTATATTTATTGGCGGTTTTTGTGTTGATTCTGTTGAAAACTACAGAATAGTTGGCTGAAACCAGCCACG
Source organism: Prevotellaceae bacterium (assembly GCA_905371275.1). Taxonomy (GTDB): domain Bacteria; phylum Bacteroidota; class Bacteroidia; order Bacteroidales; family Bacteroidaceae; genus Alloprevotella. The sequence goes on along the minus strand of CAJPLH010000041.1, from coordinate 3,495 downwards.
ACCAGTCGCGCGTTTTGATGGGATAAGCCGAAACATTGATGCTGAAACCGCTGTTGGTGATGTCGCTGCCGTTCATCACATAGCTTTCCACACCATTAAAGGGAGAAACCAACGTATTGTCGAAGGCATCTTTCGTGTGCTTGTAGTAGGCATCTACGCCTGCGGTGATGCGATAGTCGAAGAACGAACCATCAATTCCCACGTTCCATTGGTCGGTTTGTTCCCAACGCAGGTTAGGATTAGGCAAGGCGTCCACTTTCGACACATTTTCTCCATAATAAGTGTCGATGCTTTCTTGACGCAACAGCAAATTAGGCGTTTGGTTGTCCACCATATTTCCCGTTTTACCGAAAGAAGTGCGCAGGCGCAAATCGCTCACGGCATCATACGGACGCAAGAGCAGCGACTTCAGATTGAGCATACCTGATGCGGACCACACAGGAAGGAACTTTTCATTGCTGCGTGAACCAAACTTGTTGGAAGCATCGAAACGTGTGTTTGCGCTCAAAGAGAACAAACTTCCATAAGAATAGGAGAAAATGGCATAACCACTCAAACGGTGTGTCTTGTCGGCACGGAGTGTGGGATGATTGTGTGCCACCCACGAAGCATATTGTGGGAAACGATTCATTTCCTCGGCCGTCATATTGACGTATTTCAAACCGCGACTTTTGAAAAATCCGCGCGTGTTCTCACTATATCCGTCGGTGTTCGACACATTCATTTCATATCCTAATGAGGCACTGAGCAGATGTTGTTTCTTTTCTCCCAACGCATGGCGGAAATTAGCTTGTGCACGAAGCGTAAAGTTCTCGTTCACGTTCGTCCCCATGTTGTAGACACCCCCGTAAGGCATATCGCTGAGTCCATAATTACCAGGAATAGGATCTTGTCCATATTCTGCATTGCGCAACTGAGCAGCATAGTTGGTTTTTTCGCCAAACCAAGTGGAGTTGTCGGAGTGGGTGCGCTGATAAGAAGTGGTGAGCGTGAAATCGAGCAGCGTCTTGAAACGATAGGTCAAATCGAGTGCTGCCATGATACCGTTCGAACTATACAACTTCTCAGTATTCTCCATCTCATTGAGAATGTTGTAAGCATATTTATATTGCTCGTTCTTGCCATTTCCCACATTGTAGGCATGACGTTGGTAGAAGAAATAAGAACCATCGTTGTTGAAGGCAGGTAGCGCACGCGTAGTGCCATAAGCATAACCCAAAGGATCGAGTTCTCCTGGGAGTTGTGTCTTTTTCTGCACATTTGCATTCAAACGAATGTTGGCTTGAATCACCTTCGCTATGCGCGTTTGCATGTTGAGCGAAGCTGTGTAGCGGTCGTTGTTGTGGTGCAGTTGCACCCCCTCTTCGCGGTTATATCCCAGCGAAGCATAATATCTTGCTGTTTCGCTACCTCCGGAGAGAGCGACAGTGTGGTTGTGGTTGAAAGTATCGTGTGTCAGCAACTTAAACCAGTCGGTGTTCACCGTTTCAGCGCGCTGCACTTCTGCCAAGAAACCCTTGTAGTCTGTTTGTCCAGTGATAAAACGATGATAAGCTCCTTCATATCCCACCATCGTCATGTTGTTGGGGAAAGTGTAGTGGAGATTCATCAACTCCTGACCAAACTGCACACGCTCTTGAGAGTTCATCAAATTAATGTCACGGTCAGAATAGCGCGGACGTGCCGTATATTTCAGCTGACTGTTGTAGGTGATGCGCGGAGGTCCTGGTTCACCCTTTTTAGTGGTCACCACAATCACACCATTTGCCGCACGAGTGCCGTAGAGAGCCGTTGCAGCAGCATCTTTCAGCACATCGACGCGCTCAATGTCTTGAGGGTTGATGCCCGAAATCGCATTACCAATGTAGTTGATGTAGTCAGGGTCGTTGAGCTGTTCGTTGGTCACGTCCACCGGATCGGAGAGGGGGATGCCATCGAGCACCCACAGCGGTTCGCGGTTGCCGATGAGGGTAGACGTACCACGGATGCGCATACGCGCCGTTGCACCCACTTCACCCGAGTTTTGCATAAACACCATATCAGGCACACGACCTTCGAGCGCTTGTTCCAAACTTGTCATACCCGGCATCAAGATTTCTTCCATCTTCAACGACGTGATCGCACTTGTCTTCTCACGAGTGGAAATCGTGCCATAGCCCGTCACCACGGCTTCTCCAAGACTTTGGCTGTGATCATCGAGCATAAAGTCGTAGTGCGCCACGTTGTTTTTGCCGCTTTTGGTTTGTCGCTTCATACCAATGTAAGAAGCCGAGATGGTGAGATTGCCTTTGTTGGTGCCAGCAGGCAATTTCAACCGATAAGCACCCTTGTTGTCAGTTTGCGCTGTCCAAACTTTGCGCCCCAGAGTTACTCGCACATAAGCCCCAACGAGGGGTTCTCCCTGTTTGTTAAACACCATACCCGCCACCACGTTGTCTTCCGCGGCGGTTTGTGAGGTGGAAAGGGATTGAGCTGCTAGGGGAGTGGCGGCCGTCAAGGCGCCTGCCGCAATGATGGCGGCCATAAAACTACGAAGTGTGGGATTTGTCCTCATTGGCATGGTGTGATAAATGATGAAATGAGCAGTTGAATCTTTGCATAAACGAAGGTTGTTACTTATATTATGCAGTAATTCGTTTGCAAATATACTTTTTGTTGCTCGTTCTGACAAGAAAAAGTTTCTTTTTCTTCGTTATTTCCCTCTTGAAGTGTTGATTTTGATAGTTTATCGCTTTGTTTCTTGTGAAAATGTATGATATTTCTAGCCTTCGCTTATTCCATTTTCTTATATGTTTCGAATGGTGAGAAATCGCAAACTTTCGAATCTGTTTTAGGAATTCTAGTTATTGTGTCGTATGTCAATGCTTTTGTTTATAATTTGTGATTTTGTTTTTTTGCTTGCTTGTTGATATTGGTGCATTGTTTGATGTGATATACGTAAAATATGAGAATATATTCTGTCAAATTACCAAGCAATTTACCCTTTGAAGCACGTTTTATGCGTGTTGAACTAATCCTTTTTAGACGTGTTTTGTAATCTAATGCAACCTTGGATTCGGCTTCAACGCTGTTACTTTTGCTCACTAGGGTGTAGCTGCAATTATAGGATTTCTTTCGCAAGTTTCCTCGTTTCTCCCATCCTTCAGGAGGAAATAGGGGCTTTTTCTCGAAAAATGACCACTCGATGAGAAAAAAAGCAGAAATAATTTGGAGAACTCGAAAAAAAATCTCAAATTCGCCATCGAAAACAAACTAAAACTGCAAGTTCAGTTTGCAAAATAGAGGTTGTTAGACTAATTTTCCGCACTATGCTGATGAAGTTTCACAGTTTTGTTCAAAAGTTTCGACATAACCATTTCACCACATTGTGAAACCGACTCGTACCTCACTCCTAAGACCAAAACGAAAACAACAAAATTGACCGGTATCGCCTTGAGCGGTACATCTGCCAATCTTCTATAACCGAACAACAGACAATGAAAACGCATCTTGTTG
>CAJPLH010000040.1 GCA_905371275.1 Prevotellaceae bacterium | reverse complement strand
CGACGACGACTGTCATCGGGCAACAAACTCAAAGGGGGTGCCATGAGATAGCAAAAGGCTTTGCGACTGCCGCGGCCTACTCTACCACGCATCTGGTGGAGATCGGAGAGTCCGAAATGGTGTGCGTTGTCAATGAGTATGGTGTTGGCGTTAGGCACGTCAATGCCGTTCTCAATGATTGTTGTTGAAAGTAGAACATCGTATTCGTGATTGACAAAATCGACAATCACTTGTTCCAACTTTGAAGGCTCCATCTGTCCGTGACCGACAACGACACGAGCATCGGGCACGTGCTTACGAATAAGCGACTCGATGTTGCTCAATGAGGATATGCGATGGGTGACGATGTAAACTTGGCCGTTGCGACTAAGTTCAAAATTGATGGCATCCGCTATGATTTCGTGACCAAAGGTATGGATTTCGGTCTGGATGGGATGGCGACTAGGGGGAGGTGTGTTGATGACACTCAGATCGCGTGCTCCCATGAGCGAAAACTGCAACGTACGCGGAATGGGGGTGGCGGACATGGTGAGGGTGTCTACATTTACTTTGAGTTGTCGGAGTTTTTCCTTCACACTGACGCCGAACTTTTGTTCTTCGTCGATGATGAGCAGTCCGAGATCTTTGAATTTCACGGACTTACCGATGAGTTTGTGGGTTCCCACGAGGATATCTATTTTTCCTTCTCCCAAATCTTTGAGCAAGGCTTTGGTTTGCGCTGGAGTTCGCGCTCGTGAAAGATAGTCTACGCGAACAGGGAAATCCTTCAAACGCTTGAGGAAGGTTTTGTAGTGCTGCAAAGCTAAGACGGTGGTGGGCACCATCACGGCGACTTGCTTTCCATCGGTGGCGGCTTTGAAGGCTGCACGAACGGCTATTTCGGTTTTTCCAAACCCAACATCTCCACACACCAAACGGTCCATGGGACGCGGACGCTCCATGTCGGCCTTGACTTGCTGAGTCACCTTAAGTTGATCGGGGGTGTCTTCATAAGGGAACGAACCTTCGAGTTCGTGCTGCATAAATCCATCAGGAGAGAAGGCGTATCCTTGTTCTTGTCTGCGGCGACTGTAGAGGAGAATGAGGTCGCGCGCAATGTCTTTCAACTTTTCCTTGGTGCGTCCTTTGAGTTTCTCCCACGCTCCCGTACCGAGCGTGGAAAGACGAGGAGGTTCTCCTTCCTTTCCTTTGTATTTCGACACTTTATGCAGCGCATGAATGGAAACGAAGATGGCATCTCCTTTTTGATAAGTGATTTTGATGACTTCTTGCATCGCACCATCTGCTCCTGGAAGTCGCACTAAACCGGCGAATTGTCCGACGCCGTGATCGACGTGAACGACATAATCACCGGGCTCGAAGAGCATAATCTCCTTGAGCGTTAAAGCGATTTTGGCATTGCGCGCGTGGTCGGAACGAAGGGAGTATTTATGGAAACGATCAAAGATTTGGTGGTCAGTGAAAAGGGCTATTTTCCCTGTCAAATCTTCAAACCCTGCGTGGAGTGTGAGATGAACTGGGGTGAACAACGCGGGAAGTTGCTCCTCGCTGACTGAAGACGAATGGTTTGCGCTGTGGGGATTTTCTCCTTGGGGAAGTGCACTCGTGGGTTGTGAAGACGTGCGCTGTTGCAATTCATTGAGGATGTCGTGCAAACGCTCATTTTGCTTTTCACTATCCGCAAGCACATAGGTGCGGAAACCTTCTGCCTTGTGACGTTGGAATTGTTGGAGAACAAGTTCGAAGTTTTTATGAAACAAGGGCTGAGGACGGGTGTGAAATCTCACGCGCACCACGTTCTTATCGAGCGCTTCGTCTGTTGTTTTGTTGGTGGATGCGGCAACAATCCATTGCGGATGTTGATGCATACCACGCAATAGCGTTTCTCCCGAAATGAGTTGGTGAGCTGCAGAAAATCTTTCGTGAGCTTCAGCGAGTTCCATCTCAGAGGTGGCAGCTTGTTCCGCAACAGCTTGTTGCGCAAATCCTTCTTCAAAGATTTTCGTCACAACATCTCCTACAAACTTCAAATCTTTTGCCACAATCGTGGTGCGCGCAGGCCAATAATCGGTTACAGCTACAAGTCCTCCCACACTGTTTTCTGACTCTACGTCAGGCACTATGCTGATGCTCGAACAGACGTCTTGCGAGAGTTGTGTTTGTACTTCAAAGGTGCGGATGCTCTCGATGTCATCTCCAAAGAAATCAACACGGAAAGGATATTCTGAGGAGAAACTGAAGATGTCGAGAATGGAACCACGGAGTGCATACTCTCCAGGTTCATACACATAGTCGCGGCGTTTGAAACCCAAGTGCTCTAATGCTTTGACAAATTGCGTGACGTCTTGCTCTTGCCCCACACTCAGTGTGAGGGTTTGTTCATCCATCGCTTTGGGTGATGCTACTTTTTCTGCTAATGCGGCAGGGAAAGTGACCACAAACAAGGCATTTGTTGACGAGATTTTCGAGGAGTCTGACAACGGTTTAGTCGAAGAATTTCTCGAAGAATGCGAAGAACCAAATCTTGTGAGTTTTGATAAGACATCGGTGCGGAGAATCTCGTTGGCAGCATCACGATGTCCATATTTTACCGCGCGGCGATAGGAAGAAGGGAAAAACAAAACGGATTCGTCTCCCAAAAGTTGTCGCAAATCATTGTAGAAATATCCTGCTTCGTCCTCATCATTCAACACTACCATAAAGAGTCCTTGCGCAGTTTGTGCAGTTGCAGCCAACATCACGGGTGCAGCAGAACCTTGCAAGCCATCGAGAAAGACGAGAGCTTGCTGTACGTTCCAACACTGTGTAAGTGCTCTGACACCAGGATGATGCTGAAAGAGTTGAATCAATTCGGATAGTTGCATAGAAAAACAATGTAAAAAGCATCAAAATAGAGAACTTCTCAAGGAAAACTTTCGAGATGAAGAGATTATCAATGAGTACTTTCTTGATAAAGAAGAACGGAGTCGAGAGATACAAACTCCCAACTCCGTTGTTTCAAATAAAATCTGGAAAACAGATTGTATATGTTTGCGACAAAAACAAATTCAAGATTTAGAATTTGTAACGATTGTCTTGAATCTTAGCATTATGACGGAGGACAAAGAATGTTGCTTGACCCAATGCTTGCATCATTCCTTGCTGTTGCTGTTGCATTACTGCCTTAGCGTCAAACTTCTCTGTTGAGATGTTCTTGCGATTGATAACGCGAGCAATGTACGCACCACCTGCACCGAACACCATGGGAGTGGTTGCTCCTTTCTTGGTAGCAGCGATGGCTCCTGCAAGTTTGGGTTCGTTTACTCCGACTGCAGTAGCAGAGGTTTGACCAGCAAATGTGAGGTTTTCGACATTTTCTACGACAGCACCTTTGGCTTTAGCCTGAGCCACAGACTTGATGCCAGCATATTTCTGTTCTGCCATCTGAGCCAATTTTTCGCGCTTCACCAAAAGTGTGAGATATTCCTTCACTTCTTTGCTATCCCAAGCGTAATAATCATCATCGTTTACCTTAGACAAACCGACTACCAAGAGGTGGTTGTTGGCTTCACCCACTTGATAGAGAGAAGAAACTTCACCTTCCTTCGCTTCATCAAACACCCACTTCACAGCGTCTTTAGAACCACGAACACCCGGGTTGTAAGCTTCAGCACCGATATTGCGTTGAGAAGTCGTGAAGTTGTTTTGATCTACAACACGATAACCTTCCTTGGGCGCATTCTTCACCAAGTCGGCAAGAGTGTGATTCGCAGCAAGGAAGCGATTCATCTTACTTACTGCAGCATCATAAGTAGCTTTTGAGAAATCTACGGGAACTTTCACCACAGCTGCAGTGTACTTTGTCTTCATGGCCTTGCGATCGAGCACTTGCAACACCACTTTCATACCTTGCATCTCCATCACAGCATATTGCTTGAGAGGAGCACTGAGCAATGTCTGCACAAATTTGAGATTATCTCCAGAAAGTTGGGGATTTTCAAACTGTTGTGCGTTAACCCACACTGAATCACTAGGAACACCAGCTTTCTTTGCGAGTTCTGCAAAAGAAGCACCGCTATTGAGTGCCTTAATCATTGAGTCTGCGCGAGTAGTTGCTGCCGTTGCATCTGCAGCTTGCACAGGAATCGCACGATACAAGATAGAGTCAGGTGACTGAGATTTATTCACAAGTTTCACGATGTTGATCGTGTTGTCTTGCGCATTATATTGAGGAGCATTCAACTGTCCAGGTGTCATCTTTTCCAATTCTGCCTTCACGTCAGCGGGGAAAAGATTGTCAGAAAGTGGAATATCCACATAGTGCATCACGCTCTTAGAACTGTTGACGAGCGTTGCGAGGTCACCACCAGCTTGCATCTTTTGATAAAGTTCTTGCATCTTGGTGTCTAGAGCTTTGCGGTCTGCTTCACTAGCCGTCACTTCTACATCAATATATTTGATATTGCGTGACTCTTGATCCAGACGGAAGAGTTCCTTGTTAGCCTTGTAAGCCGTTTTCAAATCTTCGTCAGTGATTTTCAAGTCCTTTTGAGGAAGCGTTGCATAAGGGAAGCTAGCTACTTCAGCGGTAGAAGCCATAGAACGAGCGTCATACTCCATCTTTGCAGCAACGGGATTGGTAGTAAACGAACGCATGAAAACTGTTTGATACTTCACCATCAACAATTCACGACGCAATTGCTTTTCTGTGTAAGCCCAAAGCTTATTGATTGTTGCAATTTGTTGCGCAACTTCAGGATTAGTTTGTTGTCCTTGCATAGCCTTTGCTTGCTTCAAGAAGTTTTGCAAAGCAGTATAATCAAAGCGACCAGTAGGTTGCATAAACATTGGCACATTTTGGAAAGCTTGAGCAGTACCTTCTTTAATAGCTTGCTCCACTTCCTTGTCTGTCACCTCAATACCTAGTTTGTCTGTTTCATGCTTGACGAGTTCATACTGAACATAGTCATTCCAAACCTTATCGCGAATTTGGTCTGTTTGTTCATCTGAAAGACTTCCGCCAGAGGTCAACTTTGCCACTTCTGAGGCTTCGTTCACCATTTCATAAAATTCTTGTTGCGAAAGGCTATTGCCATACACAGAACCAGCGTTGTTGCTGGAATTTCTCAGCACAGACAAGGTGTTTTGGTCGAGCACCATGGTGAGGATGAAAAGAAACATGCCCACACCCATGAGACCAATGATCCATGAACTGCTTCTGATTTTTTGTAATGCTGCCATTATCTATTTTGTTTATTGTTTTTATTCTCAACACGTTAGCACCCTCACAAACCGAAAGGGTACAGATTTGGGGACAAAGTTACACAAAAAACCTCAAATAGAGGAAGATTGCTCACAAAAATAATGTTGTGGTACAGAGATTTATTGTGATTTTCTGCGAAAATGATTCACCTGAAAAGCGCAAGCACTCACCGCTCATCACCAAAGAAGCGACACCAGACAGACGCTCGCTCTGCAACATCTCACTACTATAAACATTGCCTTAGCGAGTGAAACTATCACTTTATCGAGTGAAACTATTGCAACTCCATCAACTCCGAAGGAACGGTGCGTCGCAACACTTCCACCATAGGTTTAGGAGAAAAGGGCAAAGCATCCACAGCTTCTCTCACCGTTGTAGCAGCCTTTTCTGGATGGTTATTTTCTTCACTCAAGTGACACAGCCAAATGCGCTGCGTCACAGGGGTGAGATGCGTGCGCAACGCTGCTGCAGTGAGCACATTCGCCAAGTGACCGCGCCCACTCGTGATGCGATCTTGGAGATATTTCGGATAGCGTCCATTACTCAACATCTCCGTGTCATAGTTCGCTTCAATCACCAAATATTTTGCACGTTGCACAAAGGGAATCATCTCATCTGTAAACTGACCGGCATCGGTAATCAAACAGAAAGTAGGCAGTTCCACACCCTTTGCAGCGTCCATTTCCGCAGATTCGGGAGCTATCAATTCAATGAAATAGCCATTGTTGTCGTTGGAATCGTGTGGCACCGTAAAAGGAGTGATGCGAAAATTCCCCACCTCAAACGCTTGATTCACAGATGTGACACAGCGCAACTCAGCCGGTATTTTCTTTGTCATAAATCGATTGCGGTCGATGCCCTCGTGCACACGCTGTGAGGCATATACTGGAGTGCGATAGGTGATTGCCATCGGCCCCACCGCCTTGATATGATCCGTATGATCGTGTGTCACCACAATCGCTGCAATTTTAGGAATCGTGAGTCCATAATTGCTCATGTAGCGTTTGAAAGCACGGATACCAATCCCTAAATCAATCAGTATTGCCGTGCCATTCGACTCTAAATAATAGCAGTTTCCAGAACTTCCGCTACCAAAACATATAAATTTCATAGAATATCTTTGCGTATATAATAATGAAGTGCACTACACCTGCCTCTTGCTAAAACGGCAAACCCACAGCAAAGTGTAAAGCCAAGTCGCGTGACAAATTGGGAGAAAACATCGGGTAATGCCCACTTCCACTAGCCACAGCCGGATTGATGGCCTTCATCCCACCATCCAAACGAATGATGAAATAGTTGAGATTCAGTCGCAAACCCAGCCCATAAGCCACAGCAATCTGTTTATAGAAGGTGTTGAAATGAAATTGACCATTGGCAAAGTCGACATGATGACGCGTACTCCACACATTTCCTGCGTCAACAAAGGCAGCTCCCTCAAATTTCCAGAAAAGCGCAGCACGATATTCCACAGAAAAGTCCAATTTTAAATTTCCCGTTTGGTTGATGAAGTCGATATTTCCATCGCGTCCAACATATCCTCCAGGACCTAAGGTGCGCACATTCCATCCACGCACAGAGTTGGCTCCACCGGCAAAATACCGCTTCTCATAAGGGATGATTTCTGAATTGCCATAAGGTATCGCCACCCCGAAAGCAGCGTGTAGCGCAAGCGAACTCGCATCCGTAAATCGAAATGATTTGGAATAATCGAAGTCAAATTTCACATATTGTGAGAAGGGGATATTGAATATGGCATAAGCATCATTTGCATTCTTATGGATATCGAGCACCTTCGCCACCCCATAGAGCAAATTACCAGCCGTTTCCACATTGGCTTTGATTTGATACCCATCCGTTTGGTTGAGCGAACCACCATTTCTTCCACGCAAGGAATTGTAAACTATGCCATAAGCAGAGCGCATTACGAAAAGATTTTCATAAGAATTGCGCAACACGGCATAACGTGGATTATCGCCTTCTAAATAGTCGCGACGGAAAGTGGAAGAAATCCACGGCATAAACACATAGTTGAGCGACACAATGTCGAAGCGGTGCAACAAATTGGGTTTGCGGTGCGCATTCCACGTGGTAGCCCAAGTGCCAGTGAGCAATCGGCGATAAAATTCGGGACGATTCTGCGAATTGTAAAGCAAAGAAAACTCAGTAACACCTCGATAAGTGCGAAACATACGCTCTCCAAAATTGAGCGGCAACGAAGGGATTCTTAGCGCAGCCTCAGCCCCATATTCTAAATAGTTTTGATTGACATAGCCTTGCAAACGACTAATCGTTTCATACGCTCCACGCAATTTCAGAGAGAAACTTTCTGCCCCCTTAAACAAGTTGCGATGCGTATAAGTAAATGAAGCTGCACCTCCCAAATCTCCAGCCGTGTTGGTGCCTTCAATGTCAAAACTCACTCCTTGCGATTTTGCCAGCTGCACCGCCACATTCACATCCACCGTAGAATCTCCCACCTCTGGCAAGTTGTAGTGGATAGTAGAAAAGTTTATCGCCCCCAAACTATTCAAATTTTGGTAAGAATACTGCGTGGCTAAATCCCGATAAAGGCTATCGGGCTCGATAAACAAATGGCGCGCATACACTCCGCGATTGATGCGCTGCCCATTGTGTGACACAAAATAGAGTTTTCTGTAAAACGTTGTGTCAGCTTTTGCCTCTTCCAACGCGTTTTCTTGAACTGTCACCTTCCCTATGCGATAGCACTGATAGGCCAATCTTCGATCGAACTGAGCGGGAAGTTTAAGGTGCATTGTCAAATCCACAGAATTACTGTTGACGGTGGTGTCAGCCGTGAAAGAAATGAACTCATTGTTGATGTTCATATATCCTGCGTTCTGAAGTTGTCGCACAATGCGCGCACGCTCTTCGTTCAGCACACCCAAATCAAGCGGCATCCCCTTGTAGAGTATAGACGCTGCCGAGTCGCGCTCCACCTCTTTGCGCACGGCTTCATTGTCATATTCGCGATAGACGTTGCCCACATAAGTACGCTGTCGTGGATGCATCGTATAGTGCAAATGCATCCGTCTATCGTACACCGTAGAATCCACCGAAACAGTAGCCTGCAAATAGCCTTTCGCTCGAAGTGCGGAGGTCAACGACGCCTGCGAATAGCGCATCAACGCAGGATTGTAGACCACAGGGGCTTCTCCCACACGGTGCATCAAACGATTGACAAGCCATCTATCGTTTGTTCCTGACAAACAATAGATACCTAAGGGCACTTTTACGGTACTCAACCACCGCGAATTGGGCTCCTGTCGCACATAAGTTCTAAAATCCGCAGGAACGACTTCTACCTGATCACTACGCAAACTTACCGTCGACAACAAACAACGGTCATCGGGGATGAAACGCGTAGCCGAGCACGACGACAATATCACCGCTATGCTAAGCAAAAGAAAGCACTGATACGCTTGAATTTGCGCACAGCACCTATATATATATGAGGATTTATTGCAGAACTTCACTCAGATGGTCTATTTTTGATTTGCAAAGATAGTTCTTTTCAGAAAAAGCGCGTACTTTTGCAGCATCTTTTTCATCTAAAAAACCACACAACAATATGATTGGCAAAAATCGCATCAAACAGATTCGACTGCTGGCGCAAAAAAAACACCGCGACGCTGAACAACTCTTTCTGGCTGAAGGAGCAAAAGTGCTGCGCGACCTCCTCCCACTGCTGGAATGCAAATTGTTGTGTGCCACTGAAGAGTTCCTCCACGATTGTACCCCTCAATCATTGGAGCTTGTGGAAGAAATCGTCACCATCACGCAGCGCGAACTAGAACAAATGTCGCAACTCAAAACACCGCGCGCGGGTTTGGCACTTTTCCGCATCCCCCAAATGGTCGATGAAGCGACCCTCAACCATGCGGCGCAACACCAATTGGTGCTGGCGCTCGATGGGGTGCAAGATCCCGGCAATCTGGGCACCATCATTCGCATAGCCGACTGGTGGGGCATCGAACACGTGGTGTGCTCTCACGACACTGCCGATGCCTTTGCGCCCAAAGTCATTCAAGCCACCATGGGGGCTATTGCCAGAGTGAAAGTGTCGTACGTAGATTTGCCCCAATGGCTCTCGGATTTGCCCCACAACGTAGCTGTCTGCGGCACCTTCCTCGATGGTCAAAACATCTATGCTGCTCCCCTCCCCCACTCTGGGGTGTTGGTGATGGGAAACGAAGGAAAGGGCATTAGCCCTGCTGTGGAAGCCACGGTGAATCAACGCTTACTCATTCCTAGTTTTCCAGCACACCGTCCCACCAGCGAGAGTCTAAATGTGGCCATCGCCACGGCCGTTGCCGTTGCCGAGTTTCGCCGACAAGTTTAACCAAAATCGGTCATCCCCCCAATCGGTTATTAGACCGTAAAAGTGCTGCTGTTAATGGAAATGACTACTTCCTGTCAGCTTTCGTTTTCTCTTGACCAGCCCTACTCTTCTCTCCCTCATTCATCGTTTTCCTATGCTGCAAATCATCATTTCTACTGCCCTTTCCCTCATTCTAGCTTGTTGTGCATTGATTTATGGTCTGTGCCGCACATGGAGTTTTCGCAAACTCTCCCGTCTCGTGCGCCAACAAACCCAAACTCCCTTACCTTTTGTGGCGGAACTGGCAGGAAAAATCAATACTCCTTTCCACTCGCGCTCCGTACGACCTGAAATTTCCGTCATCATTGCCACCGAGAACGATGATTGGTGGATGGAGCGTCATCTTGCACAATGGTTACAACAAAAAACGACCTTCCCTTATGAAATCGTAGTGGCAGATGCTTCTGACAGCGAAGACGAAACACGCAACATTGTACAGAGATTTCAAAACGATCACCACAACCTACGCTATACCTTTGTGCCACAATCGCATCGCAATCTGCATCCACGCAAATTAGCTTTGACACTTGGTGTGCGCTCTGCTCGCGCTCCTTGGGTGGTAGTGGTGACACCCAACAGTGTGCCAACTTCCGAAAATTGGTTGGAACGCATCAAACAACAATGCACCGAAGACTGTGATGTCGTGTTGGGCATTGTGGAAGCCACTTCGGAGAGCGAACAACGCAAAGCACAATTTCAATCCCAGGAATGGCAAGCCTGCAATTTCCGTCTATGGTTGAAAAAAACTCCGTCCACTTGCGAATCCACCAACGTTGCCTTGCGCAAGTGTTGGGTCGAAGAACAAGGATATTTTGCCCAAAGCCTTGACATCCCTTTCGGAGAATGCGCCCTTTTGGCACATTGTGCCTCCCCAGACCGTGTAGCACTCTCGCTACACCCCGATGCAGCAGTGCAACGTCCTCTCCCCGACGAACCTTTGTCGCAAGAAACAGCACAACGCGAAGCACGCGCCCTGAGCGATCGCCTTGCACAACGAGGAGTCCATCTGTTTCGTAGCAAAAGCGCAGCCACTTTTTGCTTGTTCATCGGGCTTATTGCCTTCCTCGGAGTAGGAACGTTCCGCACCTTCCAGAGTTGGTCAGAAGCCAACAATTGGTTGAATACAAAGATTGCTCCACTCCCCTTTGTTGTCTACGACTACTGGCAAATACTTTGGGATGGCATTCCCACGCTTATCCTCATTTTGCTCATCATACAACCTTGGTGCAGCCGTCGCATCCTCACACGCTTGTTTGCCCATCCCATTGATGCACAAGAATAACCCTACACCTTGCCATTCTTTCTTTTGCAAAACCCTCTGGCTTCATTGTTGGAACTAGTCCTCCTCTCACTGGCCTACTCGGCATCTTCCCTCTATCAAACACCGAAAGGCGGTGCTGCAACACCTTATATTGCAGCACCGCCTTATTGTTTGCAGACGATTTCGTATCAACAAAAAAACCAGTAGGAACAAATGTTCCAACTGGTTTCAATTCTCTCAGTTGCCCTAATTAGGGCACGTAATCCTTAGATTACTTGTAGCTTTTTGCTAATTATTTTGCAGCAGCAGGAGCAGCAGCAGAGTCAGCAGCAGCAGGAGTAGCAGCAGAATCAGTTGCAGCAGAGTCCTTAGCAGTAGAATCGTTAGCAGAAGAATCTACAGCAGTAGTATCAGTAGTTGCAGGAGCTTCAGCCTTGTTACCGCAAGAAGCGAAAGAGATAGCTGCGAGAGCTACGAACATGAAAACTAACTTTTTCATTGTCTTTTGAGTTTAGAGTGAAACAATCAATTGCTATTAAAACAATGCAAAGGTACGTACTATTTTGAAGCTAGCAAGTGTTTGCCCATTTTTTTTGTAGAAAAAATCACTTTACCCCCTAACTTTCTTTCATACACCCCATTTTTCGCAATTCGACATTACATTTCCGATAGATTAAATTAGATTTCCTCTTCATTTTTCACGCTCAAATTAAAGTTTTACTGAACCCAAACAGACATACTTGATATGATTTGCCACTCTCTGATGCTGGAACATCATTGAGTGACCTAGTTTATTTCTTGCATTGAACTCTTTGTATTTTGAGGGATTATTCCTAACTTTGTCGCATATATGAAATAAGACGGCAATAAATAGGTATTTTCATCAAAACAAAGAAAACATGAACGCAACAATAACCCTTCCCTCTTCCGTCTTGAAACAAATAGAGCAAGACGCTAGAAATGCAAACAAAAGTCTCAACAACTATATTGAAGACATTCTTTACGATATGGGGTATCGCCCTTACAATCCTGTAACAGCCCAAGCGTGTGAAGACGCTCGAAAAGGAATTGGCCGTGCTGGTCGTGTGGACACATCAAGCGTGGATGCCTTCTTAACCTCAGTGCTTGATGATTAGAATAGAGCAGTCCCAACAATTCAAACGAGATATCAAAGCCTATCAACATAAGCGAAAAACTCTAGCAAAACTCATCGAAGTGCTTCGTATGATAGAGCGTGAGGAAATACTTCCGGCTCGTTTGAGAGCCCATAAGTTGCACGGACGTTATGCTAATCATTGGGAGTGTCATGTCGAAAGTGATTCACTTTTGATTTGGATATATTATACTGATGAAGGCGAATGTGTGGCGGAACTAATTCGTTTCGGTTCCCACTCCGAATTATTTGGGTAAAATTAAAAGCTTTCTTACTCGTAATACTTTTTACTTCTTTTCCTCCTTGCCATCCATTTGATAAGGGGGCTATTTTACTTTACGCGCGCGTTACGTGCGCGCGCAGTACAGAGAGTTTTGTTTTTTGCTGTCACAAGTGTCACACGAGGAGAAAAAATCGGGAGATAATGGGAAGGTTAATCGGTGGAAAAATCAGCAAAAAGTGGGAACAAATAATTGCTTATCGATGCCGTAATCAACATTTTTAGAGGGAGTAAAATCACTCCATTGTTAAGAACCGTCTAAACACATCACATAAACACCTGTAAAACAAAATCTTACAGAACTTCCGTGACACTTGTGACAGCAAAAAAGTAAAAACTCCTGTTATGCGTGTATACGCGTACGCGCGAGAAGGAGCAGAGAAAGTTTCTTTCACAAATTGATATTCAGCTATTCTTTTCTTTCCTCCTTCGTTGAAGGGAAGAAAAAACGAGTCGTTATTTTCACTAAAACGAGCCGTTGTTTTCAACAAAACAAGCCGTTGTTTTCAACAAAACAAGCCGTCGTTTTCATTAAAACAAGCCGTTGTTTTCAACAAAACGAGCCGTCGTTTTGCGACAGAAATACAGACAGTGCGACAAGACGTCAGAGAATCATCGGCCAAAAATGGATTTGGCACAGATGTTGCAATCATACTGGCCATAATAGTCATTCATCATCAATAAAACGCTGACAATATGGCCACACAAAAAGGACACATCGGCATCACGACCGAAAACATATTCCCCGTTATCAAGAAATTCTTGTATAGCGACCACGAAATTTTTCTCCGCGAAATCGTAGCCAACGCAGTTGACGCTACACAAAAACTTCGCACCCTAGCCAGTAAGGGCGAATTCAATGGCGACACCACAGACGTGAAAGTGTCGGTGAACATTGACAAAGAAGCTGGCACACTCACCATCAGCGACCAAGGTATTGGTATGACGGTAGAAGAGATTGACCGCTACATCAACCAAATTGCTTTCTCGGGGGCTACGGACTTCCTCGAAAAATAC
>CAJPLH010000039.1 GCA_905371275.1 Prevotellaceae bacterium | reverse complement strand
AGAGCACAACCTTGCCAAGGTTGGGGTCGCGAGTTCGAGTCTCGTTTTCCGCTCAACGCTTTTACAACTATGAGGTGTTGCAAAATTCATTTTTGCAATACCTCTTTTCTTTGCTCATTAAGGAACAAAACACAAGGCACTGATGTTGTAATCAAAGGGAGTGTACTGAAACGTGAGCAAAGCTGAATATCGAATATAACGCAGAAGTTGTCCTTGCGTACTTATGGATAAAGAGCATTTCTAATCAATGAGCATTTAGTTGGCACTATGGAAAACCACCCTGAATTCACAAGTAAATGACGGCTCGTTTTGCACAAAACAACAGCTTGTTTTCAAAAAACGACGGCTCGTTTTACACAAAACAACGGCTTGTTTTCAAAAAACAGACGAAAGTAGACGTAGACCGAGCAATAAAGGTAAATCCACCTACCCAACTCTACGAACAGAGAGAGAAAGATTTGAAATTGTGAAAATACTCAAATCCATCCACCTCGCGCGTACGCGTACGCGCGCAGTACAGAGAGTTTTATCTTTTTGCTGTCACAAGTGTCACAGACTCACACATAAAACATTGATTTACAAATAACTAAACAAGAACCCACACAAATTTTAACAATATACTAGTCCCGGTGTCCAAATTTCTAGCAAACTAAAGAGAAAAACAGACTTTCTACTCCTTCGTTTTTGCCTTTTTTTCGACCAGCTTTCTCTCCTATTTCACACCAAGTGTGACACTTGTGACAGCAAAAAAACAAAATCGCCGTTGAAAGGCGCGCGTTACGCCCACGCGGGAGAGCAGTTGCTCTCCCTCTCTTTTCTCATCCCACATTCCTCATCGAACATTGACGCAACACTACTTTGCGACAACATCACCATATTTTGCAAATCACAGACATCAAAACCCATATATGTCAAAAGATTTTTGTCACTTTTCTGCGATTTTTTCCCTCTTTGGGGCTGTATCTCCCCATATACTTATAGGGGCACAGCAAGGAAACGTCCTCCGGCTTAGTCAGAAACTTCTTCTGAAGCCGAGGTGTCTTGGTTGGTATCGCGTTCGATGACAGGAGCACCTTGACCACTCAGTGGCAAAGTGAGTTTATAAATCAAACCTCCTTCATCATCACCAGGAAGATTGAATTGCGCACCGAAACGAAATCCTTTGTCATCGATTTCATTGAAGGCAATGCCTCCCAACACCAAATTTATGGACTTTGCCACTTCGGGTTGACTTGAAAAGTCAGCTTTAGTCAGTACGCGTTTGGTCAATTCTTCACCATCGCGGGTGATGGTGATGGTCACTTGATTGTCAAGAAAAGAATCACCAAAACGGTCTTTCACCTGCGCCAGAGAGTCGCCAGGTGTGCGCTCCACTAAGATGTGATATTTATGGCCACCCCACTCTTTGTCGGTAGTAATGGTCTGATTGTCATCGTGTCCAGGACCTTGTTCTTGAGCCAAAGCAATTTGTCCCGTATCCGATGACGAAGCATTCTTAGCGTCGTTTTTATGTCCACAAGCAGCAAACAGAAACAACAGTGCGAAGAGACCTATAAAAGAATATTTGTGTTGCATAATCATCAACTGACGTTTGAATTTGCAGCGAAGATAATAAATAAATCCAATATAGCAAGGTCGAACGAAAATAATTCGTTATTTTTGCTCTTCATAGGTATATATGTTTATGAAGAATTTACTACTTTGGGGACTACTTGGGGTGTTGACTGCTTGTCACTCCTCAAAGACTCCCTTCAATTCAACATCTGACTCAGCACAAACAGCGCGAGAAGAAGTTGCCATTGACACCATTGCAACTTTGGTGTCAAAGGTACAACAACAAAGTAAACTTTTTGCTGCCGATTGCAAGGTGCACAAAGTGGTGCTTTTCACAGATCAATCTCAAATAGATGGTGGATTAGTGAAATTCAACAAAGTGGGTCATCGAAAAATAGCAATTCCTATTGACGTTACGCTCAAAGGATATATTGATTTCTCTGACTTCTCTGTGGCCAATGTGCAGCGAGAGGGTGATTTACTGGTGATTACACTCCCCGATCCGAAGGTGATGCTCACTGCATCGAAAATTGATCATCAGAAAGCACGACAGTTTGTATCGCTCACGCGCTCCAACTTTACTTCTGACGAGGTGACGCGTTTGGCGCACCAAGGGGTGGACAGCATCCGTAGTCATGCTAATAGTTTTGGTATCATCGAATTGGCGCGTGCTTCGGCAGCGCGAATACTCATCCCCATTGCCCAACGCTTGGGTTATGCAGAGAATAATGTTGTGGTGCGCTATCGCAAAGAATTCAATAAATCAGACTGGAAACAAATTGTTAAACCACTCAACAGTGACCGCTCATGAATGAGAACTTGAACACAAACCTCGAAGAGGGACAAGACCCTCATTCTGAAGGTACAGCTTCCAGCGATAACAAGACTAACGCTGAGTCTTCTTCACACCAGTCAGCAACAAAAGCCGATGATTCCTCGCAGGTGGGTGATACCCCCTCGACAGTTCTCCCCCAAGAAGTGAAAGCCAATAGCACGGACAGTTTGGAAAATCCTCCCGTTGCTCCTCAAGAAAAATCTCGCTTAGGCTGTTGGAGTGCATTGTGGTGGTGCATCAAAAAGACGGTAAAACATTGGCGCATCACACTAATTCTCATCACATTAGCGTTAATTGCCTATGGTCTGATGGTGGTTTATCGCTCTTTCACTTCTACAGACAGTGCCGTGGATAAGTCCATTGTGCAATCACCAGAAGAAATTGTGCACCTCCGTTCCATCGGACAGTGGGAGTTTCTCTCTGTGGAGTTAGAAGAACTGGTGGAACGTCACTACACTGGACTGATGAGCGATCGTGATCTGATTTGCATCTATCGTGGCACGCTGCGCATCGGTGTAGATCTTCGCAAACTTCCCGAAGACTGGGTGGAGGTGAAGGGACGCAATGCCATCGTTCATCTGCCTCAACCGTCTTTGCTCGATGAAAACTTTTTAGACGAGAGTCGAACCACGGTGTTCATGGAACAAGGTTTGTTTCGTCCAGAAGAACGAGAAGCGATGATAGCTGAGGCGAAAAACAAAATGAAACAACGTGCGCTGAGTACAGATAATTTGAGCATTGCACGCAGAAACGCAGAATCTCAATTCCAAAAACTGTTCTTTGCTATGGGGTATGAAGACGTGATTGTTGAATTTACTTCTCCAAAGGACGCCCAGCACAAAAACTAGAACTACAATGAAACATTTTGCTTCTCTTTTGCTTCTCATAATGGCAACGCTATTGCTGCCAATGAGTTGCATAGACTACGAACCAGAACCTTACGAGACGACAGTGTTGCCGGGCACTCCTTTCAAGAAAACGGTACTCGTGTATATGGCTGCTCAAAATTCATTAGGGGCTAAAGGTTTTGCTCTCGAGGACAGTACGGAAATGGCCGATGGTATGAAATATCTGCACGACAAAGAGCGAGTACTGATGTTTTTAGACGACAACAAAGCTCCGCGTTTGTATGAACTACGTAAAGGACTACATACTCCTCGGTTGCTGCGCAAATGGGAAACAGACATCAACTCCGCAGACACGGCACAACTCACGAGAATGCTGCGCTTTATGCAAGAGTTTTCACCCTCTGAATCCTATGGTCTTGTGCTTTGGAGTCACGCTTCGGGCTGGGTGCCTAGTCCTAAGTCAGTAGCACAAGAAGAGCGTTACAATGCGGCAAATGCAGTAAGAACCTTTGCCCTATCAAGCAGCGCACAATCTGCACCCCTGCAACAAGTCTCCTCGCGCAGCACGCGCAATGGTTTGTGGGAAACAAAAACAACCACAGCCCCAGCAGCGCAATCTTCGGTTGCAGGACGCAAAAACGTTGCTTTTCACCCCAAAAGTTATGGTATGGACGTTGGTCCTAATGGCAATTGGAGGAGTGATAAAGCTGTATTGGGAGGATGGTCTGACGAAATCAATATCGAAGATTTGAGTGAAGCCATCACAGCATCGGGCATTCACCTGAGATTTATCCATTTCGATTGTTGCTTGATGGGAGGTATCGAATCTTACTACGAACTGCGCAATACTGCCGACTACATTGCAGCTTCTCCCATGGAGATTTCTGCCATCGGTGGTTTCTACACTGATATGTTGCGCTGGGGATATTTCTCTGACGAGATTAAAGATTTGGGAATCACTTACTCCAACTATTACATCAACAAGGGAAGTCAGCCTTACTACGATAACTTCGGGCTTACCTTCTCCATTGTGCGCACCGACCGTTTGCAAGCCATTGCAGACACTATGAAGAGTGTGGTGAAAGAGTATTATCCAGCTCGAAAAGCAGATGGTAGCTGGAATTATCCTGCTGTGCAAGAAGCACAAGACTATTCTCGTTATACGAGTAGATTTCATTATCGTCCGCACTTTTACGATATGAATGATGCGCTGCGTCGCACCTTGCCTGAAAAGGATTGGAAACGCGTGAAAAAAACAATTGATGCAGCGACGGTTTATAAGTTTTCTACTTCGCGTTTCTTCACAGGGCTAGATGCCTATGATGAGATTCGAGTGGATATGGACAATTATTCTGGTATTTCGATGTTTGTTCCTCAACAAATCTACACTAATAATGGCAAGAAATCAGCACACGGAAACGTTAATGAACAATTCCGCAAAACGAAATGGTATTCTGCTGCGGGATGGAAAGCCGCAGGTTGGTAAACAATTTCATCACTCAATATAAATAAGTATCTATGGGCGAAATCATCGCTTGGGTGCTCAATCACCTCAACTATTGGGTCATCTTCCTGGGAATGACCATTGAAAGCTCTTTCATTCCTTTTCCCTCGGAAGCGATCATTCCTCCTGCTGCGTGGATGGCAAACAACGGAACACTCAATATCTTTGGGGTGGTAGTCATTGCCACACTCGGGGCTGACGCAGGCGCACTCGTCAATTATTATCTGGCTTATTTCTTGGGACGACCTGTCATCTATCGATTGGCAGACACAAGATGGGCTAAATTGCTGCTCATTGACCAGGCTGCTTTGGAGAAGTCTGAAGATTTTTTCCGCCGTCATGGCATCACCTCTACCTTGGTGGGACGTCTTGTGCCAGGTGTGCGACAACTCATTAGCATTCCTGCGGGATTAGCCAAAATGAATCTCGGCAAGTTCTTGCTCTACACCACGCTTGGCGCAGGGGCTTGGAACATGGTATTGGCTTTTTTGGGCTTCTACCTCATTCCTCAACTCTTTCCGAACGTCACCACTCCCGAACAGGTGATGGAAAAGGCGAATCAATATAGCCACATCATTGGATATGTCATTGCTGCTGTGGTGGTGTTGGTGATGGTTTATCTCATTTATAAGGTGGTTTCCCACAAATCGAAAAACTAAGAAAGGGGCTGCGCTCAACATTCGTATAAAAGAATAGTGATTGCGCTCACCCAACTCCTCTGCTTTATGCCTTTCCTCCCTGAGTTTCCCCAAAAACTGCGTGCTTCGGTGTCGCTCCCCACGAGCAAAAGTATCTGCGCTCGAGCACTTGTGGTGCAGCACCTTTGCCTGCAACCTGTTGCTCTGATGGGACTGTCAGACTGCGACGACACACAAGCCATCAAACAAGGATTGGAAACAGTGAAGGAAGAAGGAGCCTTGCCGAAAGTGGTGGACATCGGTGCTGCCGGAACAGCTATGCGCTTTCTCACCGCGCTTTTTGCAGCAACTCCTCATCTAGAAGTTTTCCTCACTGGTAGTGAGCGTATGCAGGAACGTCCGATTGGCGCTCTCGTGGAAGCACTGCGACAGTTGGGAGCAGACATTGTTTATGCTAAGAACGAGGGTTTTCCTCCGTTGCGCATCCGCGGAAAGCAATTGGCAGGTGGCACCATTTCTCTCCCTGCTGACATTAGTTCGCAGTATGTGAGCGCATTGTTGATGATTGCTCCCACTACCCTCCAAGGCGTCTCGCTTCAACTCGTGGGAAAAGTGGCTTCTGCTCCCTACATCAAGATGACTATCGAGGTGATGAAGTCCTTTGGGGTGGAAGCGCGATGGGAAGGTGAACGCATTGGTGTGGAAGCTGGTCAGCACTACACACGCTACTGTCCTTACGTCGTGGAGAGCGATTGGAGTGCAGCGTCATATTGGTATGAAATTGTGGCACTTCACCACGATGCACAGGCGAAAATCGTGCTGAAGGGATTGCGTGAAAACAGTCTTCAAGGCGATGCTGTGTGTGCGCAGTGGTTTGAACATTTGAGGGTGAAGACCTCATTCACCACAGAAGGTGCAATTTTGGAGAAGGTCTTCTCTGAATCTGATGCAGCTCACATGGCTACTTCTAATTGGTCTACCAACTCTTGCTCACAAAAGAAGGCTAACGAACCGATTCTCTCTCTAGATTTCACCGATGCTCCTGATTTGGCGCAAACTTTTGTGGTCACTTCCGCTCTGCTCTCGCGTGCTTTTCGTTTCAAAGGTTTGAAGAGTTTGCGCATCAAAGAGACTGACCGCATTGCAGCGCTCATCACTGAATTGAAGAAAATGGGAAAACAGCTCATCTGCGAGGGAGAGGGAGAACTCTACTATACTCCAACGGACGATGCTCCAGCGCAGTCTTCGATAGTGATTTTCACCTACAACGATCATCGCATGGCTTTGGCTTTTGCGCCTGCTGCACTTCGATTTCCTCACCTCTCCATAGCTCATCCCGAAGTGGTGGCAAAATCTTATCCCACTTTCTGGACACACCTCTCTGAATTATCTCAACCTGCTGAAGAGAAGCTTTGCTCTGAGAAGATGCCTACCTTTGAGTAGAAGATTTTTCCTAAATAGAAGCCATTCTTTGAGTAGCATATTTATTCCAGAAACTCGATGCTCTGCATCAATAGTACAAACCTCTCAAACGTTTCAATTGTGTATTATCTCATCCTACTGTTAATCTCCCTCGGTCTACTAGCCGCAGTGGCAGAAGCCATTCGTCAATGGTGGCTCCGACAGAAAGTAAAGAACGGCGAACTCTCCGAGATGCCAACGATACAAGAAAATGCTGCGGCTGGTTGTTGTGGTCTTCACGAAACCTGCGAAGTGGAAAGTCTTTTGGCTGGTGTGAGCAAAGACATTGAATACTATGAGGATGAGGAACTTGATCGTTTCAAAGGACGTTCGGGAGAAGACTATAATGATGACGAAATAGAAGAATTTACTGAGGTGCTGACAACACTCAAAACGGAAGAAGTTGCTGGATGGATTCGTTCTTTGCAATTGCGCGAAGTCAATTTACCCATCGAACTCAAAGACGACATCATTCTTCTCGTTGGAGAACAGCGCGAACTGTCGCATAATTCGTGATAATATAATTGCTATGTTCACCATATTTAGTTACACGTTTTTCCAAAATGCACTATTGGGTGCGCTACTCTCCAGCGTGCTCTGCGCCTGCATCGGCACGTATGTTGTGACGCGGCGATTGGTCATTGCAGGCGGTGGTATGGCTCACGCTTCACTGGGTGGAGTGGGAATGGGCGCATATTGGGGTTTCTCACCCATAGTTGGTGCAGCTGGTTTTGCGCTTGCCAGTGGACTTGGCATCGATTGGCTGAGTCGCAAAGCAGAAGTGCGTGGCGATAGTGCGATTGCTATGATTTGGACACTGGGTATGAGCATCGGCATCCTCTTTGCCTATCTCGCTCCAGGGTTTATGACCGATCTTCCGGCCTATCTTTTCGGAGATATTCTCAGCATCACGCACAAAGATTTGGTGGCAATGGGCATTCTCACAGCCATCACGCTCATTTTCTTCTTCGTCTTTGAACGCAGCATCATCACCCTAGCCTATGACCGTGATTTTGCACGCACACAAGGCATTGCAGTACGCACTTTTGAAACAGTTCTCACCGCACTCACCGCACTCACCATTGTGGGATGTTTGCGCATGGTGGGCATCGTGATGGTGATTTCTCTCCTTTCCATTCCACAACTCACTGCAGCTCTCTACACACGCACCTTCCGTAGTATGATTCTTGGGTCAATGCTCATCGGATTAGTAGATTGTCTGGGAGGACTCACAGTTTCTTATCTGCTCAATGTGCCTTCTGGTGCAGCAATTATTGTGGTGAGCGTGGTGCTTTACTTCTTGCTGCGAACAATAAAAGTTTGCTTCAAGCGTTTTTCTGCATAAAGAAATTGTCTCTTTCAAAGCGAACCTTCTCTTTCAAAGTAAATAACTACTGCTAAAGATTCAGTTGGATTTCATCCTTCGTTTTCTCGCCATGGCATAACGCGATTAAGCTCTGTTCTGCTCATTTGGCTTAACGAAAACGTTCTACTTTCTCTTATCTTCTATCTTCTCCGTACGTTGAAGCATCTATTCTATCTTCTGCTTTTGTGTGTCGTCACAGCTTGTAGCACCAGTCGCAACACGGCAACGACACGATGGTGGCAATCTTTTGTCACTCGCTACAACGTATATTATAATGCTTCGAAAGCCTATCGCGAGGGAGAAGCTGCGCAACGCGAAGGTTTGAAAGATGATTACACACAATTGCTTCCTGTTTTCGGGGTATCCTATCAGCAACAACAGAATCTGGGGAAAGGTAACTTTGAAACGGCAATCACGAAATGTGAAAAAGCCATTCAGTTACATAGCATCAAAAAACGTCCCGAAATCACACCAGGACGCAACACTTCTCCTCAAACGCGCGCTTATCTTTCACGCAAAGAGTTCAATCCTTTTCTGAAAAACGCCTGGATGTTGATGGGAAAATCTCAATTCCAACAAGGAGATTTCCTCGCAGCTGCCTCAACTTTTGCTTACATCGCGCGATTCTATGCTCCCGAACCGCTTGTTGCGACAGAAGCTCAGCTTTGGTTGGTGCGCGCACAAGTGCAACTCGGATGGTTGTACGATGCGGAAGACGTGCTTCGTCAGAGTGAGAAAATGGTGCTTCCTTCTCGTCTTCAGCGCGAACGTGATCTCACGCTAGCGCATTTTCATTTGGCACAAAAACAATATGCGCTTGCTCTCCCTTATCTGAATCAGGCAGCCCGTGCAGCTTCGCATCATTTTGATAAAGCTAGGCTGTATTATCTGTTGGCGCAAGTGAATATGTTGTTGCAAAAGAAGCAAGACGCTTATCGTGCCTTAGAACATTGCATCGCACAAAATCCGCCTTATGCAATGGCTTTTCAAGCACGTATTTTGCAAACAGAAGCACTGACGAATCGTCAAAATTCGCACACAATGTTGCACAAACTGCAACGAATGACCAAAGATCCGAATAATGCAGACTATTTGGATCAAATCTACTATGCACAAGGTAACATTTATTTAGCACAGAACGACACGGCATCCGCTATAAAATGCTATGAAACAGGAAGATTTCGCGCCACGCAAGCCACTCCAAGTAAAGGTATTCTGTTGCGCACTCTTGCAGAACTCTACTGGCAACAACAACGATTTGACAAAGCGCAACCTTGCTACACAGAAGCTATTGGTTTGCTCGATAAATCGCAACCTGGTTATGCTGAAATCCTGCGACGCTCTGCCATTCTCGACCACTTAGTTCCTCCCACTCAAATCATTTTCGAACAAGACTCTTTGTTGCAACTTGCATCTATGCCTGAACCGCAGCGCAATGCAGTGATTGATGCAAAAATCACTCAATACAAGAAGGAAGTTGCAGAAGCAAAAAAGGCAAAAGCAGACAGTGCTTTGCGCGCTGCACGAGAAGCCGCAGGAGAAAGTATTCCAGAGACTCCTCAACTCCCCACTCCTTCACGCTCCTCTGCTGCTCGTTCGGGAGGTTGGTATTTTTACAACGCTCAAGCAGTGCAACAAGGGAAACAAACCTTTGCGAAACAATGGGGACGCAGAAAGAATGAGGACGATTGGAGACGCGCTAACCACACTGTAGTTGCTGACGCGCAAAACAAAAGTTTTGACTATGCGGCAGATGATAGCATCAACGCTCTCCTCCGGCAGCGACGCGACAGTCTAACCTTGGCTGGTGTGGCAAAACGCGACATTGATGCACAACTTCGCGACTATGCACAACAATTGGTGGAAGGACAAACTAGTGTTTCCAGTGACACTACGTCTTCCGCGGATAAATCTGTTGCGGAAAACCAAAATCCGGCACAACGCGCCTATTATCTTGCGCAACTTCCCTTCTCAGCAGCAGCACAACAAGCAGCGCGGAGCAAGATTCACGATGCGCTCATCGAAGCTGGTTTGGTGGAAAAAGACGAACTCGAGGATTTCTCTTTGGCACGTCGCACCCTCCAACGCTTTGTGCGCGAAGCTCCTCAACACAGTCGTGCGGCTGAAGCTTATTACCATCTATTTCTCATTGCACAGCGCACTCAACAACACGCAGAAAGTCAAAAGTGGAAGAACTTTTTGGTGCATTCCTTCCCCAACTATCCTATGACGCGTGTCATCTCTGATCCCAATTTTGAAGATAATCTCCGCTTTGGTCGTGAGCGCGAAGATTCGCTCTACACCGCTGCCTATGCAGACTATTTAGCAGGAAAGAAAGCGGAAGTTGCGCAATTGGTGGCACGCTCCACACAACAGTATCCCACAGGAGCAAACCGTCCTAAGTTCCTCTTATTGCATAGTTTGTCGCGACTGCAAGATGTACCGCGCGACACGCTCCAGCGCGAATTCACGGATATCGCTAAAAATTATCCAAAATCTGATGTAGCAGAATTTGCAGGTATGATTGCTCGTGGACTTCAAGAAGGGCGCACTGTCGGTAAATCCTATCGTCCCACAGATTTGTGGACGCGCCGATTGAATGATGCCAAGATTGATGCAGCCACTTCGGGAACCAGCACCCAACTCTCCAACGATCGCAATGTTCCCTTTGTCTTCCTCGTGGCGTTTCCCACCGACTCGCTCGACAACAACAAAGTGCTTTTTGCTTTAGCGCAATTCAATATCTCGAAATTCACTTCACGCAATTTTGACATCCAACAAGACCGCAACAATGGTCTAACACAATTCCGCGTTCAAGGTTTCCGTTCTTTCAAAGATGTGCACTATTATGCGCAACAACTTTACGCAAATCCTCAACTGCGCGCCCTCTTCCGCATGGCACGCACTGAACTCATCAGTGTTGCCAATCTTCGTCTACTCGGCACCGTTGTTTCCTTTGAGGATTATCGGAAATTCTACAACACTCATTTTGCGCCACTCAAGATAAAACCTTATCTCCCCTTGGAGTTTGAAACGGAAGATGCGCCAAAGCAAATCTACGAGGACGAACTTCCCCAAAAACAGACGCAAAATAAAAGTCAATCGAAGGAAAAATCTCAGCAACAAACGGAAGATAACGAATACGAATACGAGGAATAAGCCGATTTTGGTGCAATCATTATCCAGCAACGAGGAACACTTTTCGAAGTTTCCTCGTTTCCTCTATTATTAGTTACCCAATCATTCAATCTTCAACTTATGACCCTACAAGAAGCTCAAAATATGGTGGACGAATGGATCCACACCTATGGTGTTCGCTATTTTTCAGAACTCACCAACATGGCAGTACTCACTGAAGAAGTGGGAGAACTGGCACGAGTGATGTCGCGTCGCTATGGTGACCAATCATTCAAAGCTGGAGAAAATCAGGATCCGGCCGATGAAATGGCAGACGTGCTGTGGGTGTTGCTCTGTCTAGCCAATCAGACCGGCATCAATCTCACCGAAGCCTTACAAAAGAACTTCGAAAAGAAGACCAATCGCGACCGCAATCGTCACCACAACAATCCCAAATTACAATCATGAGAATTATCATCATGGGAGCCTCCTCTGGCATAGGTCTCAACACAGCCCGCGAGTTCCTGCAATTAGGACATCGTGTGGGAGTTGCCGCCCGAAGACTCGCCCCCCTTCAAGCTTTAAAAGCTGAATTTCCCTCACAAGTGGAATGCGCACAAATTGATGCCAATGCGTCGGAAGCTGACCAACAATTGCTACAATTGATTGAAACATTGGGAGGAATGGATCTCTACCTGCACAGTTCAGGAGAAGGACACGAAAACAAAGAACTCCAACCTGCAGTTGAACTCAGCATCCTCACCACCAACGGCACGGGATTTGTGAGAATGATCACCACTGCCTATCGCTACTGGGTGAAACACCAACAAGTCGGCCATCTTGCCGCCATTACCTCTGTGGCAGGCACCCGCGGTTTAGGTATTGCTCCAGCTTATAGTGCTACCAAAAGAATGCAGAGTCAATATCTTCAAGCACTCGCTCAACTCTCCCATCAATCTCACCACAACATCACCATCACAGACATTCAACCAGGTTTTGTGCGCACTGATTTCATCGCCGAACGCAACTACCCGATGCTCATTTCTCCCGAAAAAGCCGCTTGCCACATCGTCAAAGGCCTTCTCAAACGCCAACGTCGCATCGTCATCGATTGGCGCTATCGTGTGTTGATGATGTTGTGGCGTGCCATTCCTCGCTGCATTTGGGAACGAATGCCTTTTCCCTGATTTCGTGTTTCATTTCGTACGAGAAATGCTCCCCAACAACTTCTCGCATTCGAAACAGATGCGCTGCACACTATCACTCCCCCCCCTATAAGTATATGGGTAGATATCGCCTCAAAGAGGGAAAAAAACACGAAAAAGTGACAAACTTTTTTCGAAAAGCTCAAAAGTGCAATATAGAGTTTACATAGACGTTGGTTTCAGCGTGTTTCAAGTAGAAGTAAACGAAAAATCGGAAAGGTGGCGAAAGTGAAGCAGCTTGAAAAAAGGCCGGGTGAATGTTTGAGAATGGCAAGAGCCCCAAAAGCCAAAAAGACAGGAAAAGAATTCCTCGCGCGTACGCGTAGCGCGCGCCTTCCAACAGCGATGTTGTTTTTTTGCTGTCACAAGTGTCACACTCGTGATGAAATGGTGACGAAAAAATGGGGACAAATAGACAAAAGTGGAGGTCGAGTCAGCGTGTTTTGCATTGCCAAGATTCTGCGTTTTGGAGTGGGAAAATTGCCAATTTGTTAAAATCCGTCTTCGTAGGCATATATATCATTGATTATTAGCGTTTTGCAAATAAAGTGTGACACTTGTGACAGCAAAAATGCGAAATCTCCTGTGATGCGCGCGTACGCGTGCGCGCGAGAGGGACGATTATAGGTATTTTTACAGTTCAAAATGTTCCCATCTCTAATGATTGATTCAGGCTTACAGATTTTCGATTCCCGATGGGGCAATTACAACCTCTGATTGTTCATCAAAAACGACTAGTCACTTTCATCAAAACAACCCGTCACTTTCATCAAAACGACAAGTCACTTTTATAAAAACGACAAGTCACTTTCATCAAAACATCAGGTCATTTTCATCAAAACAACACGTCGGTTATTGATAAACCTCCTATGTAGAATAATTCAG